>JAKVBR010000043.1 GCA_022447165.1 Phycisphaerales bacterium
CAAGCCGAAGCGGAATTCGAGGGAGCAACCCGGCTTACTGGTCCTTCTGGCGAAACAAACCACTTGCAGCTGCACGGCCGCGGGGTGTTCGCGTGCATCAGTCCTTGGAATTTCCCAATGGCGATTTGTTGCGGCATGACTGTTGCTGCACTTGTGACTGGAAACACGGTCATCGTAAAACCAGCAGGCCAAACGACAGGCATTGCAAAGATTGTTTGTGAAATGCTTTGGGACGCTGGCGCACCTAAAGATGTACTCCAGTTTGTATGTGGCCCCGGCTCAGTGATTGGTTCAGCCCTCGTTCGCGACCCACGCGTTGCAATTATCGCCTTTACGGGCTCTAAACAAGTTGGGCTTGACATTCTTGAAGCTGCAGGACAAACTCCAGAGAATCAACCGTTTGTTAAGAAGGTTGTCTGCGAGATGGGTGGCAAAAATGCAATCATCGTTGACTCATCTGCAGATTTAGATGAAGCAGTCCTCGGAGTTCGACAATCAGCATTCGGCTATCAAGGTCAAAAGTGCTCAGCGTGTTCCCGCGCAATTGTGCTTGAATCAGCACACGATTTGTTCCTTGAACGGCTTGTTGAATCAACGCGAACACTTGTGGTAGGTGATGTGATGGATCCCGGCACTGATATGGGTCCTGTCATTGACAAAAACGCTGCGACTGAGATTCGCAATTACATCGAAATCGGCAAGAAGGAAGGTAAACTCGAACTCGGTGAACCCACACCAACTGAACTTGAAGCGCAAACGGGTCGTGATTACATCCACCCGCACATTTTCTCTGGCATCTCCAAAGATGATGTGATTGCTCAAGAAGAAATCTTCGGACCTGTCCTTGCAGTGATTAAAGTCAAGGACTTTGACGAAGCCCTTGAAGTCGCAAACTCTACCCCCTACAAGTTAACGGGCGCTGTTTACAGCCGTAAACCCGCTCACCTTGAACGAGCGCGTCGAGAGTTTAGAGTTGGCAACCTTTATCTGAATCGCACAAGTACTGGCGCACTCGTTGGTCGTCAACCATTTGGCGGTTTCGGCATGTCAGGTGTTGGTTCAAAAGCAGGCGGCAAAGATTACCTATTGCAGTTTGTCGAGCCAAGAGCAATCTGTGAAAACACAATGAGGCGGGGCTTTGCACCCGGCCTATAAACGAGTTTCACAGACCTAGTTGTTTAAGAGATTTCCTAAGAACGGTGTACCCAACACTTTCTTCTTCGTCGACAACTTCGTCAGCGCCTGCTGCTTCAAGATGTTTTGTGTGAATTGAGTATCTAGAACGTGCAACAATTGGTACGGTTGGTGCGCATGCTCTAATCTGATGAATCGTCTGTTCACTCGTTCGATGATCGGGCAATGTCAATATGCATAACTGCGCCGTTTCAATGCCTGCGTGTTCAAGCACATCTCGTCGCTGAGCATTTCCAAGGACTGTCATCGCGCCTAACTTCTTGGCTTCATTAATTCCATTTTCACCCATGTCAATGACGACGACTTGTTTTCCTGACTCAAGCAAGTCAGGGACAACACGTTTTCCCGCAACGCCAAATCCAATGACGATGACATGATGGTCGCCTGTGTCATCAATACCCCCTTCAATCGTTGCTTGTTCTTTACCAAGAATGCCATCAATCGTTTTTGCGATTTGCTTCGCGCGAGAAATCATAAATGGTGTGATTAACAGGGTGATGAGTGATGAACTCATGAAGAGTTGGAACAAATCGTCACTGAGTAAGTTGCTGTTAAACGCTTCAGTTCCAAGCACAAAACTAAATTCACCAATCTGAGCGAGACATAAACCGCTTGCAACTGAAATGCGGCGAGGGTTTTTCAGGAATGAACTGATGAACCAGACAATAAACGTTTTACCGATGACGATTGCGGAGACAAGAAGGAGCACTTGAATTGCATTTGAGCCCTCTAGAATCCAAGGGATATCTGCGAGCGTTCCGGTGACTCCAAAAAAGAGTGCAAGGAAAATGTATCGAAGCGGCGCAACATCTCCTCTCACTTGTGCAGCATATGGGGAACCAGCAAGCACTAACCCCGCTACAAATGCACCAAGGGCTGGCGAAAATCCTAAGAGATGTGAAAGCCACATCGTTGACAGACATGTGACGACGCCAAGCAACACTGGAAACTCACTTGAGCGTTTGATCAGCGCTGCCCCAAAGAACTTCGGAAGAATGAGTGCGCCAAACAATATAAGCGTGACGATGAGCGCAACAAACTTAACGCCAGCCAATCCAAGTTCACTAGACAATTCCGTTCCAGTATCTTTCCCCAGCAATGCAACCATAATCATCAATGGCACAATTGCGAGGTCTTGGACAAGAAGCACCATGAATGCAACACGACCATGCTGCGAATCAAACTCTGACCTGTCCTGTAACACACGGATGACGACTGCTGTCGAACTCAGCGCTGCCATTGCGCCAATCACAAGTGATGCTGAAGCATCAATCGAAAAATAACGTGCGAACCCAAATCCTACTGCACCAGTCACAAAGATTTGCAACGCCCCAAGCACGAATCCTTTACCAATGAGCTCTTTCAGCATGCCCCGATTAATTTCAAGCCCAATGGTGAACAGGAGCAAAGATACGCCGATCTCAGCGATTGAGTGAATTGCCTCTTCTCCCGCTGTAAGTAGATCAAACACCCCAGGACCAAGAAGAGTTCCTGCAAGCAGATAACCCACAATCCCGCTTAAGCCAATCTTTTCACAAAACATGCCAAGCACAACCGCGACACTTAAGAGAATGGTAATCTCACTAACGATGTGCCAAAATTCCATTGAAGCATCATACTTGCATGGTCGCGTGCATCAATACCTCATTCAAGTAAAATACAAGTCAATGGAAATCGTGATTCTTCTCTCAGTTGGTTTCGTAGCGGGTGCATTAGGCGGTTTACTCGGTATTGGCGGGTCAGTCATTATGATTCCGGCAACAGCACTCTTGCTTGGTTGGCCATTTCATCTTGCTCAAGCAGTTGCGATGACTGTGAACCCAGCAGTTGCAGTGTCTGCAACGCTAAAGCATCAGAAGAACAACAATGTCTCTTGGCACACGACGAAAGTTGTCCTGCCCGTTGCACTTATTTGCATTTGCATTGCCGCTTGGTATAGCAACCAAGTTCCAAGTCATTATTTAGAGATGCTCTTTGGCATGTTTCTCATCTGGGTGTTCATCGACCAATGCAAAGCAGTCTTTGGCAAGGGCGAGGCAGATACACACCCAGAGGGTTCGCCATCAACTCTACGCAGTTCTGTTACAGGCGGCGCAACCGGCACGATGGCTGGTCTGCTTGGCATTGGCGGCGGACTCATTCAAGTTCCACTCCTCAACCGCCTCTGCGGATTACCAATGAAGATTGCGATTGGGACATCATCTTCGGTCATGTTCATCACGGCAATTTTTGGTGCAACAGTGAAAGACCTATCTCTACCAAGTTGTGTAGACGCAAGCGGAGAGTCGCTTGGGCTCACTGCAATTGATGCAATACTCAAAGCGCTTTGGCTGATTCCCGGCGCACTTGCTGGCGGGTTTGTGGGTGCTTGGTTAACAAACAAGTTACCTGTGAAATCCATCCGAGTTGTGTTTGGTCTTCTGGTTGCGCTTGCGTCCGTCAAAATGTTGACCAACGCTTTCAGAGAATTACTGTAAGCGTTTCTTGATTGACGCTTGACACTGTTCATGCAGTTGAACGATTGACTCACGTATCGCTCGCATGCCTTCTTCCTCGCCCATTTCATTAAGTGCTTCGCCGTCAAACGCCTTGCCAGCACGAACTTCAATCATGCCAAACGACTTCGGCTTTGTACCTATCTTCCACGCGTCGTAAGCGCCATCAAATCCCACAGGCACAACTGGAACTTTGCATTTTTTAATGAGCAACCAAAGTCCTCGCTGGAACTCGCCAATGTTGCCATCAGCAGTTCTCGTACCTTCTGGAAAAATCATCACGCCTTGGCCTTGTTTAATCACTTCGATTGCTCTGCGAATCGCTTTTGTATCACTCTCGCCTCGACGAATTGCAATGACTCCATATCGCTCCATGAGCCAAGCGAGAATTGTTGAGTTAAACAATGTTGCTCTTGCAATTGAGTGATAGACCCTGTCATGCGCTACCGTTCCAACGATGACTGGGTCAAAGTTTGATTGATGGTTTGCTGCGATGATGAAAGGACCCGAGGATGGAATATGTTCCATCCCAAACCGGCGGTTCTTGTAACAAAGTCGCATCCAAAACCGCAACAACCAAAGCGTTAGTGTCCACCAAAACAAAACATTCCAAGCCGATGCACCTGATCCTCGTCGACGAACTGCAAAAATGTTTCTCATTTGAGTTTTAACGCATCATGTACGATGCGTTCCATTTCACACACAACTTCTTCAAGTGATTGGTGCGATGTGTTGATCACGACCGCGCCTTCAGGGCAAATGAGTGGGCCATCACTTCGCGTTGTATCGATATGGTCTCTGTTCTTAATGTCTTCCGCAACGACATCAGGATGTACATCCTTGCCAGCCTCTTGGAGTTGTTTTGTCCTCCGTTTCGTTCGCTCTTCTAAATCTGCTTCTAAGAAAAAACGAACAACTGCTTCCGGAAAAACTACAGACCCCTGATCTCGACCCTCGGTGACGAGTAGGGGATGCGTGAATGCGATGATTCGTTGTTGGTCCATCAACACTGCTCGAACCTCAGGCTGCTTTGCAACTGAAGAGACGATTCCACTGATATCGAGTTCGCGAATCCGTGCTGAAACATCTCTCCCCCCAAGCATCACAGTTGGCGGGTCGTTCTCCCAGTTAAATGAAATGCCTACGCCATTCACTTTGGCCGCGAGCGCTGGTCCATCCTTCGGGTCAATATCAAAGTCTTTTGCAAGCACGGCAACTGCCCTGTACATCGCTCCTGAATCTAAACATCCCGCGCCAATGTTTTTTGCAAGTAACTGCGCAACTGATGACTTCCCCGTTCCAGCAGCACCGTCAATTGTGATGATGGAGCGAGCGGCCATGTTGATTAATCCCCTGCTTCTAAGTAAGCGTATAGTGCCTTGGATGCTTTCGAAAGTTGAGGGATAGGACTGCCCGAACCTGTATAGTTCAGTGCAATCGTATTGGAGTAACCCACATCAATCACTGCCTGTAATCCGTCTTCAAGAGAAATGGCTTTCTTGCCTCTTCCAGTTGGGAAGTCAGCAATGATTGCACCTGCGTATGGTGCTAACTTTTGAAGCGCTCCGATGCCGTCACCCGTTGCAATTGCAGCGGAAAATGTCGGAAGTGCTCCAATTCGGAAACCACCAACCTGTTTAATGATGTCGATGTGCGGATCTGGCTTACTCGTCAATCCCTCACTTGGTTGCAAGAGCAGATTCAATTCAAGTCGTTCAACATACTGCATCGTTGAGCGGAGTTGCTCGATGATATGAGCGGCACGCTGTTCATCATCTGGAAAGTGCGGTGTAATCGCAATTGCATTACAACCAAGCCGATTTGCTGCCACAGATAATCGTCGAATTCGCTCAACGCTATCTTCAGACTTTTGATCACCAAACTCTAAAACGGTGTTGTCCCTCACCAACAAGCATGGCGAATTCGCTTTATCCGCAAAGTTACGGAACTTGTCATATACATCAAGCGACCAGCCCGCGAGATGATCTGCATCCACAACAATCCCCCTCAAATCAAGTTTTTCAGAGGATGTACTTGGGACATCCTCAATCTGCACCTCCCCTTTCTCAATAAGGGAGTTCATTGATTGCATCGCTAAAGTGAGTAAAATTGACATGTAAATTTGAGTTCTTCGCTCGAAATTGAGATGTGATTCTTTACGAAGCGGTACTATACCTCTCCAACCCTACCAAAGGAGAAATTTTCTAATGTCAAGTCCATCCGAATGTCGTTTTTCAGAGTCTCACGAGTGGTACACCGTAGATGGTGATGTTGTCACTGTCGGGATTTCCCAGTTTGCCGCAAACGAGTTAACTGACATTACTTATGTTGAGATGCAACCCGTTGGCACAGCAGTTCAAGCAGGCGACTCAATGGGTGAGGTGGAATCAGTAAAGACGACAAGTGATGTCATTTCAGCATTTGCTGGTGAAGTTATTGAAGTGAACGATGCTGTCGCTGACGACCCATCATTACTTAATAGTGATCCATTTGGAGCAGGTTGGTTGTCCAAGATAAAAGTGAGCGATGCTTCTTCCTTGGAAGAGTTGATGGACCAAGCAACTTACGACGGGAAGTACCCTGCCTAATCAACAGATGTTCCAACTTGTCAGCGAATTTAAACCATGCGGTGACCAACCGCAATCAATTGAAACGCTGACGAATTGGATTCAGAACGGTGAGCGATACAAGACGCTTCTTGGCGCAACTGGCACGGGCAAGACATTTACGATGGCAAACGTCATTGCGAATGTCAACAAACCAACGCTCATCTTAAGTCATAATAAAACACTCGCAGCGCAACTCTTTGAAGAGATGCGTGCTCTCTTTCCAAACAACGCTGTGACGTACTTCGTCAGTTACTACGACTATTACCAGCCAGAAGCGTACATTCCGCAGAGGGACATCTACATTGAAAAAGACGCAGCAAGAAATGACGACCTTGACCGTCTCCGATTAAAAACAACAAGTTCACTCATTGGACGAGAGGACGTCATCGTCGTTTCTTCAGTCAGTTGTATCTACGGACTCGGTTCGCCGGATTCATACCAAAATAGAATTGTTCATCTCGGGGTCGGTCAAACTAAAAACAGGCGGTCATTACTACTTGAGTTAAGTGACATGCAGTATCGCCGAAATGATTTGGATTTTGAACGTGGGACATTTCGGCTGCGTGGTGATGTCTTAGAAATTTATCCCGCATATGAACAATTCGGCATTCGCGTTGAGTTTTTTGGAGATGAAATCGAACGAATTGAGTTGATTCATCCGGTCAGCGGAGAAACACTTGCTCAAGAGAGTGATGTCTTCATCTTCCCTGCAGTCCACTACGTCATGCCTCAAGAGGGTTTAAAGCGGGCAGCAACAGCCATTCGTTCTGAACTCATGGAACACGTTAACTCGCTGAAGGACGAAGGCAAATTGTTAGAGGCGCAAAGAATTCTTGCGCGTACGCAGTACGATCTTGAAATGATTGAAGAAGTTGGGTATTGCAATGGCATTGAAAATTATGCGAGGCATTTAGAAGATCGCCCAAAGGGCTCAAGACCATTCTGCTTGCTTGATTACTTCAGGCATATTCCAAATCGTGACCCGAATGACTGGCTTATGTTTATTGATGAATCACATGTCACAGTCCCGCAGATTCGCGCGATGTTTAATGGCGACCAAGCGAGAAAACGAACGCTCGTCGAACACGGTTTTAGATTGCCTAGCGCGCTTGACAATCGCCCACTTCAGTTTGACGAATTCAACGAACTCGTTCCGCAGACGATTTATGTTTCCGCGACCCCTTCTGAGTTTGAGTTAGAACAATCAGGCGGTGAAGTTGCACAGCAAGTCATCCGTCCAACTGGACTCCTTGATCCAATCATCGAAGTCAGACCAGCTGAAAATCAAGTTCCAGACCTCATCGAAGAAGCGAAAAAGCGCGCCGGTCAAGGACAACGCGTACTGGTTACGGTGCTTACAAAACGGATGGCAGAGGAACTTGCTGGGTACCTTGATAAAACAACACTCAGAAGCAAGTACCTCCACAGTGACATCGACACGCTTGAACGAATTGAGATATTGCGTGAACTTCGCGAAGGATTGTTTGATGTGCTCATTGGTGTAAACTTGCTGAGAGAGGGTCTCGATTTACCCGAGGTATCACTTGTATGCATTCTTGACGCAGATAAATCTGGTTTCTTAAGGAGCGTGACAAGTTTGATTCAAACGATTGGGCGCGCAGCAAGAAATGTCGATGCGTCTGTCATTCTTTATGGTGATGAAATCACTGAGAATATGCAAACTGCGATTGATGAAACAACTCGCAGGCGAACCATTCAACTCGAATACAACGAAGCAAACAACATCACGCCTACGTCAATTAAGAAAGCAATCCGCAAAGGTATTGAAACTGAACTTGCTGCAAGAAAAATCGCAAGAGAAGCGTTCCATGCTGATGGCACTGATGACGACTTTGATGTCGATGAACGAATCGAACAGTTAGAAAATGATATGCTCGATGCCGCAGATCAGTTAGAGTTTGAAAAAGCAGCGATGCTAAGAGATGAAATCACTGCCTTAAAGCAGAGGACTCAATAACTTATCAGTTAAGTGACTTCTGGCTGTAATCGGCACCCAATGTCTTTTCGCCAGAACGCGCCATCGAAATGAATGGAGGAACATGCATCTGTCGCTTGGGTTTTTGCGGCGTCTAAGGAATCTGCAATTGCAGTGACGCTGAGAACTCGGCCACCTGAAGTTTCGAGTCCATCATCTGTCACTTTTGTGCCTGCATGGAAAACAATGAGATTGTCACGCTCTACTGAATCAATGCCTGTAATCGCTTTGCCTTTAGCATACGAACCGGGATACCCTTCACTGCACATCACAACGCAACATGTTGTAACGTCATCGAAAGTCAGTGACGCCCCATCAAGCGTGCCTGCTGCAGTTCTCCACAAAATGTCAACTAAGTCGCCGTTAAGCCGCGCCATCAGCGGTTGGGTTTCTGGGTCACCAAATCTACAGTTGAATTCAAGCACTTTGGGTCCTGCTGGCGTGAGCATGAGTCCTGCATAAAGAACACCACGATAGGTCACACCGTTTCGACGCATCGCATCAATTGCTGGAACCAGAATTTCTTTCTCGACATACCCCATCATCTCTTCATCAAGAAGCGGTGCAGGACAAAATGCGCCCATGCCACCTGTGTTTGGGCCAACATCGCCTTCGCCAACTTGTTTGTGATCTTGACAAAGGTCAAGTACCCAAATAGTTTCGCCATCAACAAGTGCAAGCACACTCACTTCTTGCCCGGTCATCATTTCTTCGATGAGTAGCGTATTTCCTGCTTCACCGAATGCTTTGTCTTGCATGATGAGTTCAATGGTTTCAAGCGTCTCGCCAATGGTTTGGCAAAGAATGACGCCTTTACCTGCTGCAAGTCCAGAGGCCTTTACGACGCATGGTTCTTCACGCTGACTCAGGATTGATTGCAATTCGCTTGAAAATGCTTCAGTCCCGCCTGCACTTTCTGATTGGACTTCATCCATGAACTTGCTCATCTCAGCAGCGAGTTCTGCCTTGCCTTCCGACTCAAACTCTCTGTCGAGCCCGCGAAGGATATACCGCTTTGCAGATTCAATGTCGGTAAATGAACGAGCGTCTGCTGTTGGAATCGATGCTTGGCGCATGAGTTCTTTTGCATATGCTTTATCTGCCTCTACTTGCGCAGCTTCTTTACAGGGTCCAAAGACAAGACGCTTGTCTGTTGTTAACTCGTCAACGATACCCTCAGCAAGTGGCACTTCAGGGCCAACAACAACAAGATCGATGTTGTGCTGGTCACACCAGCGACCTAAGAAGAATGAGCGGCTTGCGTCCCATTGTTCTTCGCACGGTGTTGCAAGTTTTGCAATTCCACCATTGGAACAATCGGTTGCGTAGAGCGTTCCAAGTCGCTCTGATTGTGACATCTTCCACGCGAGGGCGTGCTCTCTTCCACCACCACCGATGAGCAGAACATTACACTTCTCTGGACATTCTCTTTTTCCCATTTGGGTATTGTACCACTCCTCTTAGTGCTCCACTTGAACAGGGATCTTGATTTCACATTGAAACCCTTCCCGTCCATATGTCCGCACAATCGTGCCGTGAAGTTCGTGCGAAACGAGCCCTTCAAGAAGTGATGTGCCAGTCCCCTCAACGATATCACTCTCAATCGCAGGACCACCTCGTTCAGTCCATGAAAAGCGGCATAGCAATGCTTCGCTTGCATCGAATGCGATAATGACTGTTCCTTCTTCACGTGAGAGCGAACCATATTTCATGGCGTTTGTTGCAAGTTCATGAATGACCATACACATCGGACGAGCATACGTTCCGGGTAACTGCAGTTCATCGCCATGAATCTGAATGCGATCATCTTTGCCATCCATGTATGGCTGAAGGGTCAAACGCAAGATTTCACCGAGTTCCGCCCCACTCCAGTGTGTCTTTGCTAGAGATGAGTGGGCAATGGCAAGGGCATTTAGCCGTCCATCAAGTGCAGTTGCGAATTCATCGATGGATGCAGCATTTTGCCTTGAAAGCATCACAAGTGACATGACGGATGCGATGTTGTTTTTGACGCGGTGGTCGAGTTCACTCATCATGATCGTCTGTTGTTTTTCAAGTTCATGTCTTAGCGTAATGTCAACTGCAACGCCAGATACGCCAACAACAAGATGATCTTCATCGAGAACGGGCGTAAACCAACCCTCGATGACATGATGACCAATTTCAAATCGCCCGTGAGATTCAACACCACCAAGTGCTTTGTTTACATGTCGAAGCACTTCTGGATAATTGCGATAAATGTGGTAAACGCTTTTCCCAACAACGCTCCCACCTTCTGCGCCCATGATGCCAAGTCCTTGTCCTTCACTGAGTGTAAAAATACCCTGGGCATCTATGCCAAACAGAACCACTGGCGAGTGCGATGTAATGAGTCGAAACTGTTCTTCGGAACGCCTCAGTTCAAACTCTTCTGCGGCGCTTCTCCTGTCATCGATTCTTCGTTCAACTGCGCGGGCGTAGCCATTTAGAACGACAGTCGCTTCTTCAATCTCCATTGGGAGCCATGTTCGCTCATTTGGCACATCGAAACATGCCATTGCTTCAACAACTCCGTTGATCACTGCAGGAACTGCAAGAATTGCGCCAACATTGTTGTTAGAAAGCGTTCTAACAACTGACTCTGGCAATTTAGGGTCTTTGCAAGATTCAATCACGATGTGATTGTTGAGTTCAAGTTGCGCTTTTGACCAGTGCACCGCATCTGGATCGACTGCTTCGGGAACTTCACTCGATGCTTGCTCCTTATGCTTGACCCATTCGTGTGTGATGAATGCTCTTCCATCTGTTCTGAACCGAACAAGTCGTGCTCTATCGACGACGAGTCCCACGCCCAATATGTGTAAAAAATCATTGATTGAACGATTCAAGTCGCTTGATTCAATCAACCGTGAAAGTGATTCTCTCCCCGCCAAATGAATGCGATTGGCGTATTCTTGACTTCTTAAGTGAGTAAGGTCCGCAACAATTCCGGTGACACAATCGCCGCTAATGCCGCATGTGTACCCCGTCCAGCGATATCTGTCATTGGCGTCGCGAAAACGGTACGCAAGCCGTTTTTCTTGATTTGGCTCTAATGAATCGAGTGCTGCGCGAATTGCATCGACATCTCCCGGATGGATTCTGCCAAGCCACAACTCAGG
>JAKVBR010000044.1 GCA_022447165.1 Phycisphaerales bacterium
TTCATCTGATGAAATCTTAGAAGATATCGCATGGCTATCTTCAGATGAAATGAATGGAAGGCACTTTCTTTCTCTTGAGGCAAAGAAAGCAGCAAAGTTTATTGCAGACGAATGGAAAGCATCAGGATTTGTCCCAATTCCGAACTACGACTCAATGTATATTCCAATTGGCATTCCAAACGCCGCACCAAATGTTGCAGCAATGTGGAAAGGTGAGCAAAAATCGTATGTTGTCATCATGGCGCACTATGACCATTTGAAACCAAAGCGCGAGGGCGATGACCGCATCTTTAATGGCGCAGATGACAATGCTTCTGGGACTGCTGCATTGATTGCAATCGCAAAGGCCATTCATACGATCAAGCCCAAACTCACGTCTTCGATTGTTTTACTTGCAACATCTGCTGAAGAAGCCGGACTGGTTGGCGCAACTCATTTCGCAGAGGAAGAGTGCTTGCCAATGCACCAGATCAAAGCAGTCATTAACTTAGATATGATTAGCCGCGGCGACCCAAACACAATCTTCCTTGAGGGCTCTCCAGACGCACCTTCAATTTCAGTCGCACTACATAACGCAAACCAAAATGTTGGGCTCACAATCGTCAGAGACAAACATCCTGACTGGATGTACAGGGGAGACCAGCGCCCCTTCTGGCAAGCAGGCATTCCATCTGTTTTCTTAAGTGTTGAAGATCACGAGGATTACCATATGGTAAGCGACGAGGTTGATCGAGTCATTCCAGAACTCGCTGCAAAAACTGCTGAAATAACGCTTCATGCTGCTATTGAACTTGCTGGTCCTCGTGTACCCTAATGGGTCTATGAGAGCGCTTTTTATAATCATTGCAATCATGGCATTCACTGGTTGCAACGGCAACCAAGAACAAGAATCGCCGGCGCAAACTGGTGCACAAGAAGTTGTCCATGCTGGACGAGAAACGTACATGATGTACTGTGCACAGTGCCATGGCATTACAGGGGACGGTACAGCAACCATTGAGATTGATCGACCTGCTCGCAGTTTTATTGATGGCGGATTTTCTTTTGGCAATACCGTCCATGCCATTTCTAAAACAACTGCATCCGGAATTCCTGGAACTCCAATGCCACCTTTTGCAGAAGTGCTAACTCCAGAAGAAATCAAGGAAGTCGCAGAGTATGTCCGTACACTTGCTGACGTTTTGCCAGAAGCAACACTCGATGAAACTGAGTTAGTTGTAGACAACAGGCCAGTCGTTGCAAGAGGGCTTCTGCCTTCACTTGGCGAAGGTCTAGAGACCCATCCTCGCGGCGTCATGATTGGTAATCCTGACAGATTCTCTTATGAGTATGACGGTGAGCCCGTTCGGCTCCTTGCAATTCGCCAAGGACCATTCTTGCGAAGAGCAGATTGGGGCAATCGAGGAGGATCCGCACTTGAACTGCTAGGGCGAATCGTAACGATCATCGAAAATGGCAATCCTAATCCACTCTTTTATAGCGATGGTCATGCACTCAGAACGCAACTCGCCTCAACAAATGTCAGTGGCAAGTACGGGACAATTTCATATGACCTCGTCGATGAAGATGGGCACGAAATCGGAAACGTAACGGAGTATTGCAAACCGACTACAGGTGTCAGGACACTTGTTGAACAACAGTTTGAAGTCGCACTGAAGGAACCAATTGAAGTGAAAGCACCAGAGGGCTCGATTCTCGTTGGTGCAAGCGAGCTCCCCCGAGGCAGACACTCATTTAAGATTGTGCACGCAAGCGTTGGAGGTGGTTCATGATGACTCCATTGCTTTGCACTATTGCGTTGTTATCAGCAACTGAGCGCGACTATTGGCAAGTCGATTACCTCACGCCACCAAAGGGCGCCGTTTTAGAAGTCGGCGGTATTGGGTTTATGTCTAATGGCGATCTCATTGCAAGCACCCGAAGGGGACAAGTGTGGCGAGTCAACAACCCACATGCGAAAGACCCAAATGACGCAGTGTTTACGCTGATTTGTGAAGGGCTTCACGAGGGACTTGGGCTTTCAGTTGTTGATGATGAAATCTTAGTGTTACAACGCGGAGAACTTTCAAAACTTGTTGACCTCGATGGTGACACATTAATCGACGAAGTCCAAACGATCACACAAGATTGGGGCATGACTGACAATTATCATGAGTTTGCGTTTGGCCTCCCAACGAAGAGTGATGGAACGATGTACGCCTCGTTCAATCTCGGTTTCTGGAATCCCCACTGGTGGCACGGCAAATCACGCGCACCGATGCGGGGCTGGGTCATCGAGATTGATAAAGATGGCAATGTTACCCCTTATGCAGGCGGGTTGCGTTCGCCCGCGGGACTTGGTCTACTTGAAGATGGAACCGTCCTTGCTACAGATAACCAAGGCGACTGGATGCCGGTCTGCCCAATCTTCGCAGTTGAAAAAGGGAAGTTTTACGGACATCCTGCTTCACTTCGCTGGTTTGATGGGCAACCGGATGTCGAACCGAGCGACACACAACCACCACAAGTTGAACGAGAACATCCCCTACTTTGGATTCCTTACAAATGGTCACGCTCTACAGGCAACATCATTCAAAATGACACTAATGGCAAGTTTGGACCATTCGACAAGCAATACTATGTTGCTGAGTTAACGAATGGACAAATCTTGAGGGCCACATTTGAAGAGATTGATGGCGTGCGTCAAGGTGCATGCTGGCTTTCGACACAAGGTGTTGGTTCGGCGTACCATATTGAGTTTGGGCCAGACGGAACGATGTACGCCGGGATGACAAATCGCGGATGGGGTGGACTTTCGCCTGGACATGGCATTGCACGCATCAAACCAACCGGAAAGATTCCATTTGAAATGGAAAACATTCATCTTATAGAAGATGGTTTTGAAATCACATTCACCAAACCGCTTGATTCATTCCCAACAATCACAGCAGAAACATACGATTACAACTGGTGGTGGGAATATGGTTCACCAAGGCGTCACGTTGAAGCACTCAAAGCACGGAATATTGCACCGAGCGCTGATGGAAAAACGTTGACCGTCAAATTCGAAGGGCTTGAGAGTGGAACTTGTGTAGATCTTTTGATTGAAGGCGCAGAAACTGCAGACGGTGAAGCATTGCTCCATCCGGAAGTCTCTTACACCATCAATAAATTGCCCGGCGGCAGATTGGCTCACGTCGCTAAGGAAGTGACGCCCCCTGTTGAACGCGGTGAACGAGTCGAAGGGTGGCTCTATCTTTCATGGCTCGATGCATTTGGCATGTGGAATAACAACGGCGTCTTTTCTTGCAATGCCGACATTAGCAGGGAAGATCCCACTAAGTTTGATACGTACACTGGGAACGGCGCATTAGTCGCACATGAAGGTAACTGCATGACGACAACGTTCGACATCGAAGATTGCGCATTTCGAATGAACTTTATGCTTGCTGAAGGTGCGAAAGCGACCATCGACTTGCCACAAGGACTACAACTTCTGCTGTCAGACTCAGAGAGTGGACTCACTGGTGCAATCCTAGACAAAGAAAGCAAAAAACTCCATCAACCAACACGAAATGCATATGAGGGCGCAGGCGTTTGGCACACGGTTCTTGTTGAGTGTTGCAAAGACATTATGAAAATCAAACGTGTTGAACTTGGCGGAGTCGATGTACTCACAGACATCCCGTTTACAGGTGTTGAAGGACACAGCTCAATTCAAATCACATCAATTGCGGGCGATGTTGCGTTCGGTGATGTTCGCATCAAGCAGATTGAGCCAGAGTTTGACACAACTGGATGGAAGCCCCTCAACATAAGCCAAGATTGGCACACTGAAAACGGCGCGAAAGTGTGGATTGAAGATTCAGGAACCATCGTCATTGATGGTGGCATTGGTACTGCGACCACTTCAGTGAACTTTGAAGGGGCAACCGAGCTCCAGTTTGATGTGAAGATTCAAGGCATCGGACATTCTGCTGTTACTTTTGGCGACTTCGCGTTTGACATTTCTACACACGGTAAAGCCCTCACCGGTGGGACTGCCTCTCATCCAGTTACGACAAACCTCATTGACCAAAATGAATGGTGCACCATTAGAGTGACAACTGGAGATGGTTTCACCATATACCTCAATGGATTCCCAATCATTCAAAACAATGACCCTATGATTCTGCACGGCAAGCAAGTTACCGTTAAACACCGTGACTGCAAGGTGAAGTTAAAACAGTTACTCGTAAAGTGAGGGTTTCTTGCCTACATCAATGATTTGTTGACCTGGGAAGACCTGTTTCATCACTAGCTCACGGTTGCCGTACCAATTGGCAAAATATCCACGGGGCCACTCATTCAATAATGCAATTGAAAACGGTTTGCCTTCAGAAGCGAACTGAAACTCTACATCAATGTATGCATTCTCTCTTGCTGCATGGAGTCCTCGTTCCCACTTGCCACCACTTCTTAGCGGTTGCTTAGGATGGTCACCGCACACTATTTTGATGTGCTGATGCAAGTTTCTAAAAGAGTAGGCGCGGTGGGCATCCATTGCTAAATCTTTGCCTCGCCCATTGCGAAACACATTGAAGTGGCTTGCCCATGAGATTGTCGTGCCATGAATGTGGGGCGCGTTAATGACAAACTCTTCAACAAGGCAATGTGAACACCAACTTAGTGAAATGGGATGGTGCATTGTCCGGCCGTCAATCTCAATGTTTCTCACTGTTGTGAATCCGCAATTGCCAAGAAAGATGCCACTATCTGCGTTTTGAATTGAGATGTTTGAAACTTCGCACTGCACCGCCGAACTCAGTTGAATGGCGTTGTTGCCCTTTTCTTTGAGATGACCTGGATATGGATAAACTTCAAACTCAAATGATAGATGTTTAATACTTGAACCAATAACATGTGGGACTTCACGGACTTCAACAGACCACTCATCTTCGATTGGAAGTGGAAGTGGAGGGTCAAGTGTCAACGTATGCTCATCGATCGCGACGACCTTGAACCACGATGCAACGCGCTTTGAAGTTGATTGTTGGATTTCCTTGCCGAATCGTGAGGGATGGACTGGCTCTCCATAAAGCCATTTTAAGAGCGTGTCTTCCCCGCTATCGTTGTACCACCACAATTGAACCCAATGCCCAATTTCTGGCTTGCTGTTCCAATCAACTCTGATTTGAGTGTCACCATCCTTACTTGGCGATTTGACTGAACCGAGTAACTTCCCCTCACCCTGAGGTGAAACTCTGATGAACCCCCCGCTCCATGACCAGTTTGGATCTTCACCATATACTTCAGCAAGCGTCTTTGGAATAGACAGGATGCTGCCTCCGTTGTTGCCACCGATCAAGTGAGTTTGGTCTGAACGCATATGAACGACGTGCTCAATCGTCCAAACACCCTCTGGCACGTACACAGTCCCGCCTGTGGTTCCCACTGAATTAAGTGCTTCGTTAAAAGCCCTCGAATCGTCAATGCCATCGTTTGGAACAGCGCCGAATGCAGTCACATCCACCCTAAGTGTTGGTTGTGTTAGTGGTTGCTCCCTACCTGCCCTCGAGAAGTCGATGTCTTGCGTGGCATTAAAGAGTACTGTTAAAAAAATGGTCTCAAACACAAAAGGGCTCCCTTGGCATAACAAGTCTAGTGATGGTAACGAGTACTATGTCAATATGACAATATCTACACTTGCAATCTCGTTATTAGTTTCAACTGCACCGCAATGGGAACCACTCTTCAACGGCAAGAATCTAGAAGGATGGACCATCGTCAATGGAGACGTCAGCACGTGGACAGTTGACGACCAAATGATTGTTTGCTCCGGCAAACCAACAGGCGTGATGCGAACAGACAAGGTGTATGAGAACTTCGTTCTTGACTTTGATTGGCGACATCTTGAAACGAATGGGAATGCGGGGCTGTTTGTTTGGTCTGCACCTTATCCTGCAGTAGGCGTCCCATTTACAAAATCGATTGAAGTTCAAATCATGGTCGGCAAAGAACTCGATTGGTACACCACACATGGCGACATTTTTTCAATTTGGGGCGCTCAAATGACGCCAGACGATCCACACCCGATGGGCGACCATATTCAAAGGTGTCTACCGAGTGAACGATTAACGAACCCTGCTCCAGAGTGGAATCACTACACCGTGACGTGTATTGATGGACAAATCAATTTGGCTGTAAACGGCAAATTCGTCTCAGGCGGTTATGACATCACACCCCGCAAGGGATACATCTGCCTAGAAGCAGAAGGCGACGAGGCGCATTTTAAAAACATTCAAATCATGGAATTGCCGCCCTCAGCACCTGCAATTGAAGAAGTTCCACTTGAGGAGTTGGCAACATACCGAACATTGTTTACGGGCATCAACTTAGATGGTTGGCATTCGGATGAGACAACTGATGACCACTGGAGTGTTGGCGACAATGTGCTGACTGCCGATGGAAATGGTAATCCACTTGAAAACGCGCATGAGTTCGAATCGTACTCCCTTTGCATTGATTACAGGTGCCACGATCAGGACGCCAAACCATTCGTCATCATGAACGGCAAAAAGCAATCGCTCACCACTGAACATGCTGGATCGTTCCATCGAATTCACCTTGAGCATACAGTGGATGCGCCAAACAATGGCAAAATCGCTCTTGGGAGTGAAAAAGGAAGGGTTGATTTCACAAATATCTTCATTCATGAAGCAGATTAAGTGAAACATCGAGCGTTCTGCCATACTTGTCTACTTTGGTAGCCATGGCAGAACTTCCAATTGTCCAATTCAACCAACTTGCTGGGCGAAATGAAAGCGTAGTGAACCAAAGCGCTCTGCTCTTTGGGTTAGCCAAGATTGCAGAATCTCGTGATGACGACACGGGTCAGCATCTTGCGAGAATCAAAACATACACTCAAATAATCGCGGACTTATACGCGGAACAATTCCCTCAGCGCTTGCACCCTTCGATGGTCAAGATCATCAGCGAGACATCGATTGTCCATGACATCGGAAAGGTAGGCATCGCTGACGACATTCTCAGACATGCTGGGCCTTACAGTGAATCTCAATTTGAGACGATGAAAACACATACCACAATTGGGGCTGACATCCTGCTCGCCCTTGCCGACCAATTCGGACGTGATGTTTGGATTGACACTGCAATGCAAATTACGCTGAGCCACCATGAGCGCTTCGATGGCGGAGGATACCCCTTTGGACTCGCAGGCGAATCCATCAGTTTGCCAGCTCGGCTCGTATCGATAGCTGATGTGTATGACGCGCTCTGTTCAAAACGCGTGTACAAAGCAGCCCTTACTCATGAAGAGGCGATGGATATCATCAATGAAGAAACTGGGATGCAGTTTGATCCCGAGATCGCCCTACTCCTAAAAAAAAACCACAAGGCATTCAAAGACGTCTTGCGGTCAGAAAGTCATTTGCTCAAGCAGGGTTCAATCTGATTGATTTTTTGCATCTGCATAACAGAGCAAACACCAAAAGAGAAGGAATCCTAGCCAAAGTGCGTTTGTAATGAGTACGGTCATCATAATGAAGGGCCTATTGTAACTTCTTTTCGTTGCAAATGCCATTTGCAATTGATTATGATGATGACACATGCGGAAGCAATCTATGGCAAAGTGGTCGGGCAAGAAGGGACTCTTCATCCCTCTGCTTCTCCTCGTTTCACTCACGCTCAATATCTTTGCCCTGATTCTGCCATTCCTTCAAATAAACGAAGCGCTGCATAGCACAGTCATTTACAGTCTTCCACATTCAGTAAAGTTAATGTGGGAACACAAGTTGTATGCCGTTTCACTTTTGATACTGGGTTTCTCAATCATCTTCCCATTTGTCAAACTCATCTCCCTCAATCTGGCATGGTTTGTTCCGTGGGATGCAAAACGAAGAACGACATTCATTCACCTCATTGAACTGCTCGGCAAGTGGTCCTTTATGGACATTTTTGTTGTCATTTTGTTACTCGCTCTGACAAGCAACCAAGCGTTCATCCATTCCAAGATTCACATCGGCGTGTACTTCTTCATTGGCGCAATTTCAATGAGTATGGTTCTTTCACAACTCATCTATTCAATTGCACAAAAGATGGAGCGAGAACAAACTTCGCCTCCAGTTCACGACGCAAAGCGCCATTGGCTGTTGATTGAAAACATCTACCTTGGTTGGACAGTTCCAGTGTTAACCTTCGTCGCCATTGCAGCACTCCTTGAAGCATTGCATGCTCCATTCTTAAAGATAAGTCAGTTTTTACTAGCATCACATTCGTACAGCATCTCAGACACTGCAACTGTGCTTCACGACAATGGACAGTTAGTACTTTATCTGGTCATGGCTGGAACGCTTGCAGTCATACCAATCACTCGACTCATCCTTCTCATGTGGACGTGGATTATTCCAATGAAAATCAAAACGCATGAATGGATGAATAGTTTCACCGAGGGCTTGAGTCGTTGGTCAATGCTCGATGTGTTTGGGCTTGCACTATTCCTTGTCACTACAGAAGGCAAGGATTTAGTTAAAACAGAAATTCAACCAGGGCTGTACGTCGTTCTGGTTGCGATTGGGCTCTGCTATTTTCTGGGCTTTCTTGCCTTCGCGCTCCACAAAGCAATGGTCCGTTCTGAAGAATCTACTGTAGCGTCTTGAGATACGCGACGATGTCTCGAAGCTCCTGATGACTTAGTTTGCTTGTCATTGGCGGCATTGATGAGTACTCTCCATACCCTTTTGCAACAACAGCGTTTGGATCAATGATTGACTCTAGCAACGCAACTGGACTTAATCGAGAACCGACTCCATCAAGCGCTGGTCCTGCGATGCCGCCGTAATTGCCAATCTTATGACACCGCATACACTGGGCATTGGTATGTTCATACACAAGCGTTCGGCCCCTTTGGACGTCACCGCCGACGAGAAGCCACTCTCCATCAAGGGGATTGCCAAGCGCTTCTACCGTGTTCGTACTTTCAGCGTAATCAAGCATCGTTGCATTTGTGATTGAACCCTGATCGATTGATGCTAACGCTTGCTCATTTCCCTTCAGTGCTTTAATCGCCGCTTGTTGTGCTTGCCAAACATCCTGCTCAATTGCAGCGAGCAGGGCATTCAAAGCGTCGCTGTCGCCGCGATTCAGTTTGGCAAATCGGGTTGCTGCTCTCAGTTCCCATCGATCATGCGTTAATCCATATCGGATTGCATCATCTGTTCCCAAACTCGTTAAGCAGAACACCCTTAAATGCATTGGCTGCGTTTCATCTGACAGTAACTGTTTGCTGACATCTTCAGGGAGGGGCAAGTCATATTGCTGAGCAATTTCAAAAACTTTGAGCAGT
Source organism: Phycisphaerales bacterium (assembly GCA_022447165.1). GTDB lineage: Bacteria > Planctomycetota > Phycisphaerae > Phycisphaerales > SM1A02. Next base: position 9,323 of record JAKVBR010000044.1, read on the forward strand.
GCGTCACCTTGCGATGCATCGATAAGTTCATCAAGTGATGCATTAATCGATTCAATTGAACGATGTCCAAAATGCTTGGCGGGCCACCACTTCCCTTCAACTTGCTCTCTATTGGGTGGAGCAGTCCATGTTGCAAGCATCGAAAGTGCAAGCAGTCGCATGCGCTCCTCATTCGATGGTTCCAAGGCAAATGCTACAAGTTGCTTGGCATATGCATCGTTGCCTAGTCGCTCTGATGCGCTCATGGCTCGGCGCTGCCATGGATATGTTCTTGCATCTGGAAGTGACTTAGCTAATGCATGGAGCGCACCACTAACTGGAACATCATGGATTGCCCTCGCGGCTTCAGTTGCAACTGAATCAACTTGGTCAGTTAAGAAATGTGCAAGCAATGGCGATGACTGCTTCCGTAGTGCAAGGACTGCCCCAAGACGGACTGCTGGACTTGGGTGCGTCTTTAAATTGGCAATCGCTGAGGCATATTGACTGTTTGCAAGTGCAACGACGCCTGCGTGTCTGAGATAGACATCTTCATTGTTGTTTGATTCAAGCAGCGAAACCACTTCTTCAATTGGGTCCCCAAGATGACCCGATGCAATTGTTGCAAAGTATGCAACTCGCGGGTTAGCGTCCGTTGTCATTGTGGCAATGTCGTCATATGCAAACGTCGCGCCGGATTCCCCAAGAATACGAATCCCTTGAACCCGTACTTCATCATCTTCGTCATGAAGCAGTTCCGCTATGGGCTCGATGCTAACACCACTTTTTCGGTTGAGCATCGCGAGCGTCCACATGGCATGAATCCGTTTCAACTGGTTTTCACTCTGCAATGCAGTTGCCACTTCATCTGCGGCATCTCGTTTAGAAAGTTCTAGCTGAGCGCGAATCCGAACGCGCCGATCGTTGTGCCCAAGGAGTTCAATAAGCTCACTCGTTGGCCGGCTTGTAAATCCTTCTGAGAAAATCTTTGAGACATCGCCCTGCTGTCGGTGTTCTTCATCCCAAACGCTATAGAGTCGGCCTTCTTCATTCCCAACCCAGCCAAAGCCCCAGTCGCTGACGACGACTTTGCCGTCATAACTAAAGTCAACGTCTACACAGAGGACGTGGTCGATAAAGACGTGCTCGTCAACCTTTTTGAAACCAGCGCCTTTGGACTCTACTGCAAAGGACAGAACTCTTGAGTATGAAGCGCCTCCCCTAAAGTCGCAAAGGAAGAAGTGGTCTTCATAACGCTCATCAAGACCTCCGCCGGGGTAATACGTAAGTCCAGATGGACCCGAAGCAATTGTGTCAATGGCTGGAAGTATCCATGCAGGTCGCTCCGAAGCATGCGGGTCCCAACCATTTTCTTGAACCCAAGGCCCTCGCTTGTTTTCACCTTCAAGCGTTTGATATTCCATTCGCCACCCCGTTTCGCCGCCTTCGACGCAGTACACAAGGCGGGCCTTGTCACCCGCATCGGAGTTGTTGTCACCGGTAAACAGATTCCCGTAATTGTCGAACGCAAGTTCTTGAGGATTGCGAAGTCCGTGGTGAAAAATTTCAAAATCTGAACCGTCAAACTCACAGCGGAACACCGCTCCTTCGCCAGGACTGTGAAACACTTGTCCATCCTCAAGTTCAACGTGGTATCCCCTGTCACCAATGGACCAATACAACCGTCCATCGAGTCCAATGGCAAGACCATGCATGTCATGTCCACGAAGTGCGATGCGAACGCCAAATCCATCGAACATTCGCTCTTGCGTCTCTGCCCAGCCATCTCTATTTGCGTCTTCTAAGCGAATCAAACTCGGAATCATCGTAAGCCAAACATCATCTTCCATGGCAAGGAGCCCTGCTGCCGTTCCATCGAGTGGATGATTAAACCCGTCAGCAAACACCGTTGATGTTTCGTACACACCGTCGCCATCATGAT
>JAKVBR010000045.1 GCA_022447165.1 Phycisphaerales bacterium
GAGCGATTTGGTTGGGACGCTTATAGGAGACTCATCAATATGTTTGGTGATGTTGTCATGGGTATGGACCATGAATCATTTGAACATGAGTTTTCAATTGTCAAAAAGAAGCATGGGGTAAAACTCGATACTGATTTGTCTGCAGAAGGTCTGAAAGAAGTATGCGACCGATACAAGAAAGCGTACCGCAAACATGTCGGTGAGGAATTCCCGCAAGATCCTACAAAACAGCTCACGCTTGCAGTTGAGGCAGTCTTTAAATCGTGGAATACATCAAGAGCGAAAAGTTACAGACAGATTAACGACATCACTGGTTTGACAGGGACTGCAGTCAACGTTCAAGCCATGGTCTTTGGCAACATGGGCAGGTCCTCAGGCACAGGTGTTGCGTTTACGCGTAACCCTTCTACTGGCGTCGATAAGTTCTTCGGTGAGTTCTTAATTGATGCTCAAGGTGAAGATGTTGTTGCTGGTATCCGAACACCGAAACCAGTTTCGCAAATGACACGCTGGAACAAACGCATCTTCAATGAACTCTTGAAGATTAAGAAAATCCTAGAGAAGCATTACCGCGACATGCAAGATATTGAGTTCACAATTGAACGCGACAAACTGTGGATGCTCCAAACACGAACAGGTAAACGAACTGCTGCTGCTGCGGTCAAAATGGCTGTAGACATGGTAAAGAGTCGTTTGATTACGAGAGATGAAGCGCTGCTTCGCATTCCTGCAGGCGACCTCGTTCAACTACTCCTTCCAAGTTTCACAGCAAAATCAAAGAAGGGTGTGACGATGCTCACGAAGGGCTTGCCTGCGTCACCTGGTGCTTCAACTGGTACGCTTGCATTTAGTGCAGAAGACGCAGTTGCTCGTTCTGAAGCAGGCGAAAATGTCTTGCTCGTTCGCAAAGAAACATCGCCAGAAGACATTGACGGAATGCATCACGCTGTTGGCATTTTGACTTCAACTGGTGGCATGACAAGTCATGCAGCAGTTGTCGCTCGTGGTTGGGGAAAATGTTGTGTTGCGGGTGCATCAGATTTGCATATCAACGCAGCCCGGAAATCAGTCACGATTCACGGAAAGACATATGGTGAAAATGATGTGCTTTCTATAGATGGCGGAACAGGCGAAGTCATGCTTGGTAAAGTTGAACGACATGAGCCAAAACTCAGTGGTGATTTTGAAACCATAATGAAATGGGCTGACCAAAAGCGCCGCATGAAAGTGCGTACAAATGCAGATACGCCCAAAGACGCAAAACGAGCAAGAGGATTTGGTGCAGAAGGTATCGGTCTCACGAGAACAGAACACATGTTCTTTGAAGGCGACAGAATTCTTGCAATGCGGCAAATGATTCTCGCTGAAACCAAAGAATTGCGTGAAGAAGCGCTTGCTCGTCTCATGCCATATCAAAAAGATGATTTTGTGGGCATTTTCACCGCAATGAAAGGATGCCCAGTAACTGTTCGTCTTCTTGACCCACCACTGCACGAGTTCTTGCCACATGATGCAGCGGGGCAGAAAGAAGTTGCAAAAGCGATGGGCATTAAAGTCGCGACAGTCAAAAGGCGCGTTCAACAGTTACATGAGTTCAACCCGATGCTAGGACATCGCGGTTGCCGTCTTGCAGTGACGTATCCTGAGATTCTTGTGATGCAAGTCACAGCAATTGTTCAGGCAATGATTACATGTAAGAAAAAGCGAATTGACGCTAAACCAGAAATCATGATTCCACTTGTTGGCATTCAGGAAGAACTGAAGACGCTTCGCAAGTTGGTTGCTGACACGATTAAGGCGGTCATGAAGAAAGAACGTTACAAAGGTAAACTCAACATTCCAATTGGAACCATGATTGAGATACCACGGGCAGCAATCGTTTCCGAACAAATTGCTGAAGATGCAGACTTCTTCAGTTTCGGAACGAATGACCTTACACAATTGACCTATGGCTTTAGTCGAGATGACATCAACTCGTTCTTGCCACACTATCTTGATGATGCAATTCTTGAACGAGATCCATTCCAAACCATCGATGTTGATGGCGTTGGCGCGCTCGTGAAGCGTGGAGTCGAAGGTGGACGTCAAACGAAGAAGGGATTGAAAATTGGCATTTGTGGTGAACATGGTGGTGATCCAAAGTCAGTCGAATTCTGCAATAGCGTTGGTCTTGATTATGTGAGTTGTTCGCCATTTAGAGTGCCAACGGCGCGTCTTGCAGCCGCTCAGGCAGAGCTGAGGTAACACAATGTCGACCATTTTCAAACAAATCATTGATGGCGACATTCCTTGTCACAAAGTGTTTGAAAATGAGCACGTCCTTGCTTTTCTAGATGTAGCCCCTTTAAGCAGGGGGCACACGCTAGTGATTCCAAAGGAAGAAGCCGCAACACTTGATGCCCTTTCTCCTGAATCAGGTGCTGCACTCGGTGAAGCGCTTGTTCATGTTGCAAAGGCAGTTTGTAAAGCAACTGGTGTTTCGGATTACAACGTACTCCAAAACAATGGCGCGAGCGCGCATCAAGCGGTGTTCCACGTTCACTTCCACATCATTCCGAAGTTTGAAAATAGCGGACTTGGAATTGAATGGAGTTCTGGCGAACTGAATGACGCTGAGGAAACTGCAGCGTCGATTCGTTTAGCAATTGAAACTGTATAGGTCACCATGCCGTATCATGTAATCATATGGCAGACAATCTTCATCCAACTGATTCAAGCGATGAGTTTGATCCAAATGCACAAACGCAGGATGATGCGACTGCAGATAAAGATTGGTTAAAGTCAAATGTAAACGTTCGCGGTGATGAGTGGATTGGTAAAACCATCGGGCAGTTTGAGATTATTCGGATCATTGGAACGGGTGGGATGGGAAATGTTTATGAGGCAAGACAAACTCATCCAAAGCGTGCAGTTGCGCTCAAGATTGTGAAGTCGGCGGCAGCAACGCCAGCAACTTTACAACGCTTTGAACTTGAAAGTGAAATGCTTGCACGGTTGCAGCATCCGAATATCGCTCAAGTGTATGACTCAGGACATCAACAACATGATGATACTCCTCTCCCATTTTTTGCGATGGAATATGTGCCCGGTTCAAAATCAATTGTTGATTATGTTGAGCAAGAACACATCAGCCGAATCGGTCGCCTCGCATTGTTTTTGAGAGTTTGTGATGCAGTTCAATATGGTCATGGTCGCGGCGTTATTCACCGTGATTTGAAGCCCTCTAACATTCTGATTACAAACTCAGGGAGGCCTAAAGTCATCGATTTTGGTGTTGCGCTCATGACCGGTAGCGATGATCCAGACCACTCATTAACGAAGCAAGGAAGATTTGTCGGCACACTCCAATGGTCAAGTCCTGAGCAATGTGGTGACGACCCACATGATGTTGATGTTCGTACAGACGTCTATTCACTTGGCATGGTGCTCTACCACTTAATGGCCAATCAACTTCCCTATGATTTGAAAGGCGTTGCAGTTTATAAGGCGCCCCAAATTATTCAAGAGACAATGCCTCCACCGTTGCAAAGCATCGACAATACTATTCCAATTGAAATTGAGCATATCGTTCAGAAAGCATTGAAAAAAGAACGGATTGAACGATACGAAAGCGTTGCTGAATTGTCGCTCGACATTAGACGGTTCTTAAATGACCAGCCAATTCATGCAAAGCCGCCAACACGGATGCAGCGGATGCGACTCTATGCAAAACGCAATCAACTCAAGTTTAGGGCTGGGCTGTTAGTCGTCATTGCGCTCATGGCGGGAATTGCAGGGTTGGTTTGGGGTTACTTTGAATCCGAAGCACGTCAAGAAGAAATGAAGGATCTGCTTGCTTCGGAATCTGAAGCAAGAGACACTGCAGAGTACAAAGCATATGTTGCAACAATTGGCACTGTACAAGCAGCGATTGCGAATGAATCGTGGAAGATGGCAAGAAACCATCTTGACGACGCAGCACGCAAGTTCCGAGGGTGGGAATGGCATTTGTTGAAAGGCATTACAGATCATTCTACGAAACAATGGCTTATCGGCGACAGGCCAACTTCACTCGCCGCTTCTGCGGTTTCAAACATCATTGCGATCTCATTTGAGGGTGGCAGAGTGCTGCTTATTGACGAACATAGTGAAATCATCTCTGACATTCAATTGCAAGTTAATGTTAGGACAGTTGAGTTTTCAAATGACGGTACGATTTGTTATCTCGGATTGTCTAACGGTCAAGTTGGCGTCGTCGATGTTGCAGGTGGTGCATTGCAATTCAAGGACGTGTCATCAAGTTCGATTGAATCAATCGCATCGTTCCCAACTGGAGGATACGCCATTGGTCTTGCGAATGGAGACATTCAGATCTTTGATGAAGAACATACGCTTGTGACACAGTGGCGAACAGATAACGGAATGGTTATCGCCCTAGATTATCTCCCAGAGAAGTATCAACTGGGCATCGGCTTTGTGAATGGCACCGTGCAAGTGATGCATCTCGGTGAGTCCAAACTGCCAACACTACTGGGTTCACACAACGGCGTGGCTCACGCTGTAGCATTTGTAAGTGATGGAGCACTCGTTTCAGGTGGCGCAGACAACAAGATTAAAAAATGGGATGTTTCAAGTGGGCTCATGATGAGTGAGCATGAATCGCATCAAGGCGATGTCATGGATATTGTTGCGAAAGATCATCTCTTCCTTTCTGCGGATGACAAGGGGGAAATCAATATCTGGATAGATGCCCCAGTGAGTCATGTTGGGACTTTGCGTGGGCATGATGAAATGATTTGGTCTCTCGGTGCTCTCGAACATCATTTCGTCTCCATTGGCAGAGATGGTGCAATTCGTTGGTGGAACACGCAAGGTCACGAATACGATGAACTTTACGCAACAGGTGGAATGCCTACTTCAGACATTGCATTTGTTTGGAATAATGTTCTCGCTGTCACAAGTGAATATAGCAATCAACTGCAACTCATCAATATTGCAACGGGAGATGAAGCGCTTGTTTCTTCTGATTCAAAAGAAGCGCTTTCTTTAGTCGAGTTTGTGCACACAACCTCTAGCGTCGTTACCGCAGATGTCCATGGAGTCATCAAACTCTGGGATGCAGATTCATTAAAGTTCACTGAGACAATTGGTGATTGCAAATCACAGGTTTCGTCATTATGTGTTTCACCATTTGGGAAATATGTTATTGCGGGCACATTTAATGGCGACCTCTTCATCTGGGATGTGCGGAATAATGAACTTGTTCAGCAACTTCATCTAAGCCATGGTTTTCCCTTAGCAATGACATTTGGAGCTGACAAGGAAGCGTTTTATGTTTCAACTAGTGATGGTGGAGTGAGTGCGTATCAAACGAGCAGTGGCATTGCTCTTTGGAATCTCATCGGCAACGGGATTGATGTCGTTGCAATGGGGTATGAGCCGACAATAGCCTGCATCATTACCGCATCTGCAAGTCATGTCGTTCAAGTGCTCAATGCATCGACAGGAATGCTTGTCGATTCAAGTAGCGCAAGTGGAAGCGGCTTGAGAGATCTTGTTGTCTTCCCTGATGGTAAGCGCTTCGCAACAGTGCGAAGTGATGGAACAATTGGGGTTTGGTCTATTGACCAACTTGGTTTGGTTGCAGCAATTCCATCAAATGAAACACTCGAGAAAATTACTGTTTCAACTGATGGGCATCGAGTTGCAGTGAGCGGTGAAAGTGACACAATACTTGTGCTCGATGGAATAGCGAAGACCTCTCGTAAAACTGGAACAAGATGACGACATCAATAACCGATTTCAGAAATGACCTCATGCCAGATGAAGCAATCATTGAGTTGTTTCATCGGTGTTTCGATGAAGATGGATTGCAACTTGCAGATGTCACAACAGAGTCAATCATTGATGTTGATGCTTCGCTTACATGCGATGTTTCACTGCGTGAGCCGGGAGTCCTTGCAGGATTAGCACTACTCACTACTGGTTTGTCTCTCATTGATGATGTTGAGTTGGAATTGTTAAATCAAGATGGTGCGTTTAGCGAGCCCTCGGCGGTCGCAGTGTTGAGTGGTAATCATCGTTCAATCCTAGCAGTCGAGCGAACAATACTGAACATTCTTGGGTATGTGTCAGGCATTGCAACTCGCACACATCACTTTGTTGAACTTGTTGCTGGGACAGAATGCAAAATATGCGACACTCGAAAGACGACGCCATCATTAAGAATGCTTGATAAGTATGCAGTTTCATGTGGGGGCGGGACGTTGCACAGATTGGGCTTGCATGATGCAGTGCTCTACAAGGACAATCATCTTGCAGGGCTTTCTAACATCAAAGAAGAACTCGCGAGTGCAATTGCAAAAGTACGCGGGAAACAGATTTCATTTGTCGAAGTCGAAGTTGATACGCTTGAGCAATTCAAGGAAGTGGTAGAGTTAGATGTAGACATCATTTTGCTCGACAACATGTCAACTGAATTGATGGGTGAAGCAGTTGCCATGCGTAACGCTTCTGAACGCAATCCTCTTTTGGAAGCATCGGGGGGGGTAAACGCAGAAACGGTAAGGAGCATTGCTGAAACTGGGGTTGATCGCATCGCAATTGGCGGACTAACACATCAATCAACGTGGCTGGATTTTGGTTTGGACGTGCGTCAATGAATGAACGCGACGCTTGGGAAAAGCAACTTGAGTGTGATGGGAGAGTGCTCGTCTTTGAAGAAGCGACTTCAACCCAAGATGCGGCGATTGCTGGCGGTCTCATAGGCGGAGATGTTTGTACAGCAATTAGGCAAACAGCAGGCAGGGGACGAAGGGGAAACACTTGGGATGCGACCGGCGGGGTTGCGCTGACAGTGGTGCTCGATGCAAGCACTCCAATGTTGCCAATTGCAGTTGGTGCTGCACTTGCTGCGTCGCTCAACAACGCTTTGCCAAGAGTCCAAGTTGGCATCAAGTGGCCAAATGACATCATCGTTGAGGGTCGGAAACTCGCAGGGATTTTGATCGAGGAGCGAGGTGGACGATGCCTCGTTGGTGTTGGGCTGAACGTCTTAGAGCCGCCAGTGACGGACCAAAAGACCATCTGTTTGATTGAATGTGGATTCAGTGGAGACCGAGTTAAAGCAGCGCAACTCGTTATAAATAGTGTATTTACGGCAGTTTCAATGAGCGAGCGTAAGGCCATTGAAACATGGAAAAACCGAGATACACTCATCGGGACAACCCAAACAATTTCATCCAAAGGACAGAAGCACACTGGACTCGTCATTGATATCGTGCCTGGTAACCATTTACTCCTTCAAACAAAGCAGGAGATTGTCACATTAGAAGCAGACCAATCGACCGTCTGCATGCCCTAAGTGCATCCCTTGCTATGGTAGGATATGTGCCACCTCATGGAAACGAGCGAAGCAGCAGCATATACATGGACCTGTAATCCATCTGACACACACCCCGTAAGACGAGTTTTTGCATGGGGTTGCGTTCTTTTGTTTGGCTCTTCTATTATCATGTCAAATGCCATCCTCGGCGTGGCACTTACAGCGGTGTTGATTGCTTCCATTGCCACGTTCTTGTTTAAGTCAAAGTTCACCATTGACCAATCTGGCATAACGGCGAGTTATCCACTGCGAAAGAAGTTTTATGAGTGGTCGCAGATTCGCCGTCTCAAAATTTTCCAACATTCTGCGTATATTTTTAAACGAAAAAAACCGTCCAATCTTGATGGCTGGACCGGTCTGGCGTTGTTTTTTGACAGCAACAGAGACGAGATTGTGAAGCACCTGAATGAATATCTATCTGAGGATGTTGCTCGATGAAAAAAGGGTGGTTAAAAGACGCATTTCATGTTGATACAGAATCAACGATTGAGCCAACTGAGCAACAAAAAAATGCCCTCGATGCACTCTGTCAGGGTATCATTCGTCGCGGGTTAACCACGCCCGCAATTATTGGTGTAGAAATGGGTCGACCACTGAATTTCGTGGGTTCACAAACGATGCATTTTTTCACTCCACTGATTAGCGCATTTGTGCCAACAGATCAGTGGACAGCAGTCGCTGAGTTTTTAGAACATCGCGGTTCAGTCGATTGGATTCGGAACCGCATCGAAGAGTTAGAGAGTGAAATGGACGAGAGCCCAAACACATGACAATAGACTTAGACAACATTAATGTAATCCTTGCAACAGATTGCGGAAGTACGACTACCAAAGCAATTCTGATTCAAAAGATAGATGGAGAGTACCGCCAGACGCATCGTGGCGAAGCACCGACAACGGTTGAAAAACCGTTTGCAAATGTAACGATTGGTGTGACCAATGCAGTCACCGAAGTCGGTGAACTCGCCGGAAGACAACTCACAAATGAAGATGGCACAATCAAACATCCAGCAACTGGCTCTGATGGTTGTGACTTATACATCTCAACTTCAAGTGCAGGCGGTGGTCTGCAAATGATGGTTGCTGGCGTCATTGCAGAAATGACTGCAGCATCAGCAAAGCGTGCGGCACTTGGTGCAGGTGCAATTGTGATGGACGTCATTTCATCAAATGATAAACGTCGCCCGCACGAACAAATTCAACGCATTCGCGAACTGCGGCCAGACATGATTCTTATCAGTGGTGGTACAGATGGTGGCACAACAGAAAAAGTTGTGCAGCTTGCAGAACTCATCGCACCAGCGAAACCACAGCCGCGCTTTGGTAGTGAGTATGAAATGCCAATCATTTATGCGGGCAATAAAGACGCAAAAGAAGAAGTTGAAAGATCACTTGATGAGGGATGGATTGATCTTGCAGTTGTTGAGAACTTGCGTCCAACACTTGAAATGGAAAACCTTGGTCCCGCTCGCGACAAAATTCACGACGTCTTCCTTGAGCACGTCATGGCGCACGCCCCTGGTTACGACAAACTCATGGAATGGGCTGATGCTCCAATTATGCCTACGCCTGGTGCAGTAGGCGATATTCTTCAGACTATTGCAAAGAAAGATGGCATCAACGTCGTTGGCGTTGACATCGGTGGTGCAACAACTGACGTCTTCTCCGTGTTCAATGAAACATTCAACCGTACAGTTTCGGCAAACTTGGGCATGAGTTATTCCATCTCCAATGTTTGTGCAGAAGCGACGATGCCAAATGTGCTTCGTTGGGTTCATTTCGATATGGACGAGCGTGAGTTACGCAACCGTGTAAAAAACAAAATGATTCGTCCGACGACGATTCCTCAATCTGCGGAATCACTCATCTTTGAACAGGCAGTCGCTCGCGAAGCGCTCCGGCTTGCATATAAGCAACACAAAGAGTTTGCGACAACACTCAAGGGTGTTCAACAACAACGCACCGTGGGTGACACGTTCAGTCAAGAAGTTGCAGGGGCAACAATCGTAAACAACATGTCATTGAACTTGCTTGTGGCATCGGGTGGCGTTCTATCACACGCTCCTCGCATGCACCAAACTGCGATGATGCTCGTTGATGCGTTTGAGCCAGAAGGGTGCACGAATCTAGCGAAGGACTCCATCTTTATGATGCCGCACCTTGGCGTGCTCTCCGCAGTCCATCCGGATGCTGCTGCTGAGGTGTTTGAACGAGACTGCCTCATCTATCTCGGAACATGCATTGCTGCGAAAGGGCTTGGCAAACAAGGAAAACCATGCTTCACATGGACTCTGTCGGGTGATGTTAACGCATCTGGCACATGCAACTTCGGTGATGTAGAACTCATCGAGATGGGGCCAGATGACAGAGCGACAATCACTTGCGAACCAGCGAAGGGCTTTGACCTTGGCGCAGGTAACGGCAAGAAAGTCGAACATGAAGTAAGAGGCGGAACAGTAGGCCTCATCATTGATGGTCGAGGCAGACCGCTTGGACTTCCTGAAGAACGAGCTCAATGTCAACAAACAATTTCACAATGGGTTGAGAACATGCAGTTGTACCCAGAAGCTGCAGCAGTTCCTGCAGGAGTTTAAGTCAATGGCACACGCATATACCCCCGGATTAAAAGTTACAAAGAGCATGAATCACTCAGTGATTCGTATGCTTCCGATTAAAGGTGAAGTGATGGTCAGTGTGGGCGATGAAGTCAAAGCAGATCAGATTGTTGCTGCGACATACATGCCAGGCGACGTGTATCCACTGAACATGGCAAACCTACTGGCAGTTCCACCCAAAGATGTTGCAGGACTCATGCTTCATGGAGAAGGTGAAAAAGTAGAAGAAGGTCAACCGCTTGCTCAAACTGCAGGCATCTTCGGGAAATTCAAGAAAACTTACAACTCGCCATACTCTGGAACAGTTGAAACGATTTCAGAAGTAACTGGGCAAGTCATCCTTCGTGGACCAGACATTCCAGTAGAAGTCAAAGGTTATATGTCAGGCAAAGTCACTGAAGTGACGCCAGAGATTGGTTGTGTTGTTGAAAATGACATCGCGTTCATCCAGGGCATCTTCGGTATTGGCGGCGAAACATGTGGCACAATCGTCTTTGCAGTCACAGATGAGAATCAAACCCTTCAAGCAAGCGACATCATCGAACCAATGGCGGGTTGCGTGGTTGTTGGCGGGGCTCGCATTACAGTTGAGGCTATTGAACGAGCACGCGAAATTGGCGTTTCTGCAATCGTCGGTGGCGGCATGGATGACCAAGATTTGAAAAACTTCCTTGGTTACGACCTTGGAGTTGCCATTACGGGTTCTGAAAAGAAGGGTATTACGGTCATTGTTACCGAAGGATTTGGCGACATCGCAATGGCAAAACGCACATTTGACCTCTTAAAGTCAAACGAAGGTAGTGAGGCGTCAGTTAATGGTGCGACGCAAATTCGTGCTGGCGTCATGCGTCCAGAAATCATTATTCCATTGTCAGCAAGTGTTAATGATTCAGAAGAGAATCAATCTGCCGGCTACCTTGAGATCGGCAAATCACTCCGTATCATTCGCGACCCGTACTTCGGCATGATTGGAACAGTCAAAGCGCTTCCGCCTGACCCGCACGTCCTTGGCTCGGGTTCTAAAGCGAGGGTGCTCGAAGTGGACCTAAACACCGGAGAATCGGTTATTGTGCCCAGAGCGAACGTGGAACTAATCGAGGCCTAAACTAAATATGAATAAACAACACCTTTCGTATCTCGGCATGATTGTTGTTTGCATC
>JAKVBR010000046.1 GCA_022447165.1 Phycisphaerales bacterium
ATCCATGTCATCCGCTTGACCAACGCCTGCGCCAAGAAGATTAAGCACTTCTTCGCGGACATCTTCAAGTTTCAAGTCGAGATTCATTAGTACTTGAGCAGCAACACCATCTTGTTCGCGAAGCAAACCAAGAAGGAGGTGCTCAGTACCGACATAGTTGTGGTTGAGTGAGCGAGCTTCTTCGATTGCGTATTCGATGACTTTTTTCGCTCTTGGAGTCTGAGGAAGTTTCCCCATCGTGACCATATCAGGACCACTCTTGACAAGTTTTTCAACTTCGAGTCGTACCTTGCGAAGGTCAATTTCTAGGTGTTTTAATACATTCGCGCCAACGCCTGAGCCCTCTTTGACAAGTCCAAGAAGGATGTGTTCTGTTCCGATGTATTCATGGTTAAAGCGTTGGGCCTCTTGATTTGCAAGAGCCATGACTTTTCGGGCGCGATCTGTGAGTCGTTCAAACATAATTCAATTCTCCGTCCCGCTAGAGTGCGGGAGTGTCTTCCATGAGGCACACATACTGTACCCCTTTATATATAACAATCGGTGCAAATGGCGTTCCATTTTAAAACCTCTGGACTTTTTTAAAAAAGGTCAGATAACCTCATTTTTCACTGTTTTTGACGGTGTAATCAGCGCTCTCTGACACTGTGCAGAACCCTCAGATGCCAAAGTGGCGGTTATTCAATGAGCCCTCTGCGAAGATGGACAGTTTCGGTACCTTGAGCAGCAATCGAAGGGTCATGCGTCACCATGACAATTGCAAGTCCATCTTGATGAAGTTCCTTCAATACACCAAGGATTTCGCCACCCGTCTCTTCATCAAGGTTTCCAGTTGGCTCGTCTGCAAGCAGCATGCTTGGTTCGTTGACAAGGGCTCTTGCGATTGCAGTTCTTTGTCGTTCGCCGCCAGATAACTCGCGTGGTTTATGATGGAGTCGGTGTCCAAGCCCGAACTGTGTGAGTAGCGTTTCAGCGCGCTCTAGTCCAGATTCATTCGTTTCACCAATCATTGCAGGTAAAGAGGCATTTTCAAGCACAGTTAACTCTGGAAGTAAATGATAGAACTGAAACACGAACCCAATGTCATTGTTTCGGTATACATTGATTGCTCGTTGAGATTGTTCCCAAACCGATTGCCCTCGGTAAAGCACTTGCCCGCTATCGGCATCAGGCCTGTCAAGTCCACCAAGGAGATGAAGGAGTGTTGATTTGCCAGAGCCACTTGAACCCAAAATGGAAACCCAGGACCCTTCTTCGACACTGATCGATGCGCCGTGCAACACAGGCACTTCGGCTCTGCCTAATACATAGGTTTTCCGCAAGTCACAACCTTGTAACAGAATGGCATCACTCATGTCTTAGCGCCTTTACTGGGTCGATGTCTGCGGCCTTTGCAGAGGGGATTGCAGCGCCGATTAAACAGAAGACGACAGCACCAATGCTCGTCACGATTGCAGCATTCCAATCAACATCATTTGGAATGTGTGAGAAGTAATAAACTGAAGCATCCCAAATTACAAGTCCACCCATTGCACGGATATCAAACACAACGAGGGCGATGCACGCGAAAAGGATGGTACCTAGCGTGCCAAGTACGATTGGCAGGAAATCGCCAGTTCTGCTTCGTTTAATCATCCAAGCAATTGTCAAGCATCCAAGAATGATTGCAACAATTGCAATTGAGATTGGCGGATTGCCAAGTGCTTCATGAATGGCGTTGATGTTCGTTGTGATGAGCCATCCTAGTAATGTGCCAAGGGTAGCACCAGCAACACCAATCACAAGTGCAAACTGAAGGAAAACCCACACAACACTGATGCGAGACGCGCCAATTGAACGAAGGATGCCGATGTCCTTTGTTTTCTCAAACACGATGGACCAAAAGATTGACAAGATGAGTGCTGCAACAACTAGATAAATAATCGAAAAGAGCGTTCGCATCAGTTCACGTTCTTTTTCAACTGGTCCAGTGAAACTACGTTGCTGATCTTCCCAAGTTTGAATGACAAGCCCTGGGTCACCCAGTGGCGGGGGCATGACAAACGTACCAATTGGCATTTCATCATAGAACTTTAAGTAACTCGACTGAACGTTTGCCCTCAACTCATTTGTGTCTACGCCTTCTTCGCCTCTGACAAGAACGCTTGTGACTCTCGCAGGGTCAACGCCTACAACTTCTGTGGGGTCGTCTTCGTCTACTATCTCTGCTTCATCAAGGTGAAGTAATTGTTGCGCAACATGAAGAGGCACAAAAATCCTAGTGTCGTCAATAATGTACACACCAGACATAAACTCATTTGCAAATGGCATGACAATTGACTCTGGCTCGATGATTCCCCCTTGCGCATCAACGGGTAGCATTGTGAGGGTGCCTGAATACCGTGGGAGCCACCAATAATCATTACGAATGACTTGATAAGAGCCATCTTCTTGACGTTCATTACCTTCTGAAACATGCAAACCCGAAACAATAGCTGGCTTGCCGTTTCGCTCAAGCGACAACCCTTGTGCTAGAACATCACCATCTTGTGTTAACCGAGAGTCGAGCGCAAGAATGTAAGCCCAATCTTCTTCGGGCAATTTGTTTCGAATGGTGTCGTACAATCCAACTGGTTCAAAATTGAGAGTGCGTGCAGCATTGTTGACGTGCTCAATGACGAACTCACGGTCCTCTTCATTCAGTTGTGTCAACACATCATGTTCATGCTCTTGGATGGCATCGATGAGTATCCAATCTCTTTGATTCTCTGAAACAGTTTTCCATTGCAATGATTCTGCAAACTGCGTGACTTCGGGAAATGAATGAGGGTCAATGCCCCAAACTTGCACTGTCTCACTCTGTTTAGCGTCGCGGTCAGGGTATGGCATCCGAAGGAGTCCCCAGCCATCAACAATGGGCGTTACAGCAGCAACAGATTCGTGCGAAATCAGCGTGTCCATCAATCGTTCGTAGTGTGGAACACCAGACAATCCGTAAGTCACGACGACATCGCCCATGAGCGTGCGACCAGATGACTGCACCATATTCAAAAATCCAGTCATGACAGACACAACAACAATGACGAGAGCAACGCATAAAGCAACTGCTGCAACAGCAATCAATGGAATAAATCTGCTCGTTAGATACCGAATTGTGAGTTTGCTTTGGTACACAGGGTGTGCATCGTACTCATTTCATCCATCTTCCGTATTGTTCCTTGAGCACCGACTATCGAATAGTCGCTCTTGTAAAAACAAACATGTTGAATTGACACCATCAAATGGTGGTTGAAATCATAACCGAGTACCATACGTCTTCATGTCACTCTTGGACATCACCTCACAGATATTGGGCTTCATCGTTGCTGGAACACTCATTTTTTGGCTAGGGTTTTTCGTTCGCTTATTGCGAATGAACAAAGGTAAGCCAACAATTCGTGAAGGGCTATCACTAGACATAGATGACTCAAAATTAGTGAGCATTATTGTGCCAGCGCACAATGAACAGCGTGTCATTGACAGGTGCGCTGAAGCGCTTCGCAGGCAATCCTACAAAAACATTCAGATCGTTTTTGTGCTTGACCGGTGCACAGATGGCACTCTAAACATCCTTCAAAAACACGCAGCTGAAGACGACCGCGTGATGATCATCGAGAACGACTCATGTCCTGATGACTGGGCTGGAAAATGCAACGCAGCACGCTTAGGGAGCGAGTCAGCGACAGGGGAGTGGCTTCTTTTTACAGATGCAGATACAAAGTTTGACAAAGATCTTGTTCGATGTGCAATTGCGTCAGCGACGAAACGCGGTGCGTCACTGCTAAGTTTGTTAAGTTCATTGACAACTGAAAACTTTTTTGAGAAAGTTGTGCAACCCGTTGCAAGCACTTTTCTTGTCCGCTTGTATCCAGTCGACAGAGTCAATCGAAAAGAAAATCCTAGACCATTTGCAAATGGGCAATTCCTTCTCTTCAAACGAGACGCCTATGAATCAATTGGCGGGCACCATGCAGTTCACGAAGCGCTTCTTGAAGACATTGCATTTGCAAGAGCCATACATAACGATGGAAATCGCGTACAGATTCTCTTTGCAGATGGCATGCTTGCAGTATCAATGTATGCGAACTATCAGGCCTTTAAGGAGGGGTGGAAGCGCATTTATATCGAAGCATGTCATCGGAACGTCAAGCGATTGAGAGAAAGCGCAGTCATTTCACTGCTATTTAACATTGGATTCCCGCTTGCGGCAATTGCCGGTATTGTTGTAGGGCAAGTCCATTCTCCAATTTTGTTATGGACAGCGGTGGCTTCTTTGTTTATGTATGGAGTCAATGTCAGTTGGCTTTATAAGTTGAACCATGCGTCACCTCTATTCGTCTTGTTTGCACCTTTTGGGGGCATTGCAGTTGCTGGCATTCTGTTTGGCGCTGCACATATGCTGACCCATCGAATCCCAATCAAGTGGGGCGGGCGATCTTATATTTTGGAGCCAACAAATAAATGAACATTTTGCTGACAAATGATGATGGTATCCGCGCTCCAGGAATTATTGCACTCTATGAAGCACTTGAAGGGCTTGGCACAATCGATGTGTTTGCTCCGGAGACGGTGCAGTCTGCGACGAGTCATGGCATCACCTACACCAAACCTCTCATGGTACAAACCCTTGACGTCACACCAACAATGCGCGGGGTCGCAATTGATGGCAGGCCTGCAGATTGCGTCAAACTCGCACTCCGTTCATTGTGGGAAGAGAAATATGGTGAGGGGTCAAGGCCAGATTTAACCATTAGCGGAATGAACAGCGGCGCAAATGTTGGCATCAATGTCATTTATTCTGGCACAGTTGCGGCTGCAATCGAGTCTGCCTTTTTAGGTATTCCTGCAATCGCGGTGAGTTTATACATTGGCCGGCGTGATTCAATCTGTTATGAACGAGCGGCATCTTTTGCAAGAAAAGCAATCGATCGCATTTTAGAACACGAGATTAATCCGCACGAAGTTGTCAATCTAAACATCCCCATTTGCGAATCAGATGACATGCCTTGCCCAGACATAAGGGTTGTCAATATGAACACTGCAGGTGACTTAGGCACCTACGATAAACGCACAAGCCCCGATGGAAGAACGTATTATTGGGCTGCTGGAAGCGGGATGGAGTTTGCACATACCACTGAGGGAAGTGACGTGGAAGTGCTTAAAGAAGGAAGCATGACTGTAACGCCACTTTCATTTGATTTAACCGCTGATTCCCGAACTGCGTTTTGGAAGAATGCCCTCGGCGTCACCTAGCGAACGTTAAGTGAACAACAATTTTAAAGATGTCGCCATCTTTCATAGTGTCGATGTGCTCCCCGCTCGCGCGCCATCGATACAAACTAGCAATCAGCGTACGGTCAATGGAATGACTCCCAGTGCCGATGAGTAGCACAACATCGCTTGGTTTACCGTCGCTGTCGATGTGCAGTTCAACCAACAAATCACTTGGGGAGTTTGACACCATTTGTTGAGAAGTAAAGGAGGGCTTACGTGGTTTTAACACAACACCTTCACCTGCAAGGGGCTTGCCGGACTTCCACATGTCTTTGCTTACTTTTATGATTGATGTTGGTATGGAATCGCTATCGCTGACAACAGCGTCTTCATTGATTTCTTCTTCAACAACTTCTTCAACTTCTTCCTTTGGAACTTCAACAACGGGCGATTCAATCGGTGGAAGCGAGCGAGTTGGAATTGATATGTGCAACTCACCAACGGCGTCCAAGAATTGCTCTGCTAGTGATTGGACTGGTTCTTGCAATTCACTAAGGATGTTGAGAACCTCGGGCTTAGGATGGGGCTGAACGGTTGTTGTTTCTGCTTGTTCGACAGTTGATATTTGCGCTCGATGAAGTTCGTACTCTTCGTAACCAATCCACGTCAGCGTCGAAGTTTTTGATTCGTCAATGCCAAGTCGCTCTTCTTCTTCACGTTCAGGCGTTTCGAGATGCGTGGATTTTGTTTGTTCGGAAGCGATTGGGTTTAATCGGTGTGCCAAAATACGAGGCACAAGCACAATGTGAATCGCGATTGAAAGTCCAAGTGCGGCGAGTATAGTCAGGCGGTCAGTTCGCATCTTGTATGACTTCTTTTGGATTTCCAACAAGGAGAATCTCGAGCCCTTCAGCACGAAGGTGGTCCCAGACACTGGTTAATATTGGCCCTCTGTCAACGACTGCTTCGCCGTCTTCGACAACCAGATAAATGACTGCGTTGGGCTGCGATTCTTTCTTTGCAGCGAGTTTTTCGCCTAGTGCTTCAACGAAGACAACATCTTGACCTACATACACATGTCCATCGACACCGAGCGTGATTGAAATTGAGGGCTTGGGTTCAGCAGGGGTGCTTGAGAGATAAGTTTCCAGTGGTACAGGCAATATCTCTGCACGCACCATCAACACCATTGCGTATATGAAAAAGGTAAGCAGTAGAAACACAACATCGATGAGCGGCATCATTTCCACTCTCGCATCATGCGTGGTTCTGCGTATGGCACGCATTTATTGTCCTATGAGCAGTAATGCCGTGGTTGTGTCTTCAATAAACTCAAAAACTTGGTCGAGTCCCGTTGCAAGCATGGTTGACCAAATTGCATCTGAAATGTTACAGACAACCATTCGTTTGCCACGCGCTTGAAGTAACTTTTTGATCTCCACAAGAGCGCCAAGATTGGATGAATTGAGTTTCGTCACTTGCTGTAGATCGATGATGACGTTGAATTCAACTGCTTCATCACTTCGCAACTTGCTCAGAAGTGAATCAGTATCTTCTGAAAAGTCTGGCTCGTCATAGAGTTCCAGAATCAAAATCTCGTCTGACCATTGATTTAACGTCATGCCCTCAGGATACTCGATTATGGTTCAGCGTGTTATTCGCTTGTTGTATTTTCTAATTGAGAGGTCTCGTCCATGCCTTCAACTTTCGCTGCAGCAATGAGACGGTCACCATCTTTCAAATTCACTACTCTTACGCCCTTGGTGTTTCGACCAATCGTGCTGATGTCACCGGCAGATATTCTTACAAGCATGCCATTGGCAGTGATGAACATCAAACTATCGTTGTCACGAACCGCGCGGATGTCTGCGACCCGGCCGTTTCGTTCATCCGTTTTGATGTCTCTTCTACCTTTTCCGCCTCTTGATTGTGCTCTTGTTGAGCCGTCTGAGCTTTGGACGAGATACTCCACCATTGGGGATCGTTTGCCGTAACCGTTTTCGGTCATTGTGAGTAGGGCAGCATCGTCTTCAGCAAGCACCATACCAACAACATAGTCACCTTCAGCAAGCGAGATGCCCCGTACACCTGCAGTAGTTCGTCCCATGAGACGAGCATCGTTCTCATCAAAGCGAATTGACATGCCATCAGCAGTTGCAATCAATAGGTGGTGACTTCCATTTGTTTTAATGACATCAACAAGTGCATCGCCATCGTTGAGTTTAATTGCATGGATGCCCGCCTTATTCACATTTCGATACTCTGAAACCTGCGTTCGTTTGACTTTGCCATTGGCAGTAGCAAACACGAGCGAGTCGTCACAATTTTCAAAGTTATGAATATTTCTAAATGTGATGATGCCTTCGCCTTCTTTGAGGTTCAGCAAATTGACAATCGCTCTACCTCGACTTGTGCGCGTTGCCTCTGGAATTTGGTAAACCTTAATTTTGAAGACGCGTCCTGTGTCAGTAAAGCAGAGTAGGTCGTCATGGGTTGATGCAACAAAGATGTGCTCAATAAAGTCATCGTCTTTTGTTTCACCGCCCTTAATGCCGCGACCGCCTCGACCCTGTTCCTTGAATGTGTCAATTGGGAGACGCTTGACATAGCCCTGGTGAGAAATCGTGACACAAACATCGTGCTCAGGAATGAGCGCCCCGAGGTCTAGATTTTCTTCTTCGCCTTCTCCAAACGTGGTCAAGCGCTTTGCAGTGTATTTTGATTTAAGTTCTTCACAATCATCGCGAATGATGCCTAAGATTTTTGCTTCACTGCCAAGAATTGATTCATATTCATCAATCTTTTCTAAGAGTTCACCATACTCATTAGTCAATTTTTCGATTTCAAGACCAACGAGTTGGATGAGGCGTAGTGCGCCAATAGCATCTGCTTGAAGTTTTGAAAGGGAAACGCCATCTTTTGCCGCGTCGATGAGCCGGTCAGCAATAAATGTTGCGTATTCATGGTCTTTCGAAATGCAAAACTCACGCGCCATGAGTTTTTCAATTGCCTCTTCGCGAGTGCGGCATGCTCTGATCAGTGCAATCACTTCATCAATGTCGCACACGGCATAAATCAAACCCTCAAGACGGTGTGCAGCACGTCTTGCTTCCTTGAGCAAGTGTTCGGTCCGTCTTCGAATGACGTCGCGTCGATGGTCAACGAAACAGTCAATCATCGCCCTGAGATTTAGTGTTTTTGGTCGTCCATTGACCAGTGCAATGTTGATGACCGAGACTGTAGATTGCAGTGGCGTATATTTATAAAGTTGTCTTTCGACGACTTCAGGGTCAGCACCACGCTTTAAGTAGACAACTATCCGCGTTCGCCACTTCTTGCCAGAGAAATTTTTTATGTCTGCAATGTCAGGAATGCGTCCATTTTTAGCAGCATCAACAATTTTTTCGATGAGGTTGTTCTGGACGATTTGATATGGGATTTCATCAATGACAATGGCTTCTCGTTTGCCGATTGTTTCATGGTGAACTTTACCGCGTACTTTAAGTTTGCCTCGACCAGAAGCGTATGCTTCATAAATGCCCTGTTTGCCAACGACAATACCGCCAGTTGGGAAATCAGGACCCGGAAGAATCTCTAGCAGTTCATTGAATTCAATCTCGGGCTTGTCTATGGTTGCGATGATGGCATCGCACACTTCGCCAACATTGTGTGGCGGAATTGAACATGACATGCCAACTGCAATGCCGCTCGAACCATTGACAAGTAGATTAGGGAACTTGCCAGGAAGAACCGTGGGTTCATTTCTCGTTTCGTCATAGTTTGGCTTGAAGTCGACAGTGTCAAGTTTGATGTCTTCAAGCATTGCGACTGCAGCATGCGTCATACGCGCTTCTGTGTATCGCATCGCGGCAGGAGGGTCGCCATCAATTGAGCCAAAGTTGCCTTGTTTGTCTACGAGCGTAACTCTTGTCTTCCAATCTTGACCCATGTTGACCAAGGTTGGGTAAATGACAGACTCGCCGTGCGGGTGATAGTTACCTGAAGTATCACCAGCAATTTTTGCACACTTTCGGTGCTTTCGACCGGGCGACAGATTCAAGTCGTGCATCGCGACAAGAATTCGACGCTGAGATGGTTTTAATCCATCACGAACATCAGGTAGCGCGCGGTCCATAATTGTAGACATTGCATAGGTGAGATAACTGTCATGTAACTCACGTTCGATCAATTGGTCAACAACTGCACCAATGTTGTTTGGCGAACTATTTTCCGCTTTTACTTCCGCTTCGTTTTGTGGTTGTTCTTGTTCTTCGCTCATGCCGGTTTGGTAGCATTGTATTGTACCTCACAAGCAGCATATTCGCATGTCAATTGACGTTCTGGGAGCACCTTAAGAGCAGTAAAATTTCACTATTTCCGCCCCCTTTTTTGCTCGATTTTTTGCCCTTAATTGGGGATGTCGTTTCACCCAAAATTTCGAGTCCTAATTCCAAGCAAGTGCTTCGGACTCGCTCCATGACGTGTTCAATTGCGTCATCTGAAAGACCCTCTCCAACAGGCTCAATCTGTTTCTCTTCTTCACTGAGTTCATAGTGTGGTTTGACAAGGGAAATGATGGTTCCGCCATTGAGCCAACGCATCGCAGCAGGTAGCGCAACAGTTTGTTTGGTCCATCCCAAGTCAAGGACGACTAAATCAACGAGTTCGGGAGGATCAACATGCAACGCGTTTGTTCGTTCCATCGTGATGACGCGTTCGTCACTTCGCAGTTTCCAAGCAAAAGTTCCGTAGCCAGTGTCAACGGCATACAGTTTTTGAGCACCTCTCTGTAGCAGGCAGTCAGAGAATCCCCCAATGTTTGATCCAAGATCTGCGCAAATCAGCCCATTCACGTCGAATTCAAATGTATCAAGTGCATGTTCAAGTTTGAGTCCCGCACGCGAAACATAAGGGGAATCAGACACGTTACGTCGCAACTCCAACAAGTGCGATGTTTGCAGCATTCGCTGCTTGAATGACTTCTGGAGCATCTAGCAAAATGACTCGCCCACTTCCAACTGCAATGCAACCACAACCAGCATCTGCACATTGTTTGATTGTTTCAACGCCAATGGATGGCACATCAGCTCTCATGTCGTGGCCATCTGCTGCTGTTTTGATCAGCGTCCAACCCCTTCGTTTACACAGTGTCCCTGCTCTTTGAATGAGCGCTGCGGTTCCTTCAATCGCTTCAACTGCGATGACGTCGCCTTCGCGAACAGCCATCGATTGACCAATGTGCAACCCAGCAGTCTTCGTGAGAAGGGGCCAGCCAAATGCAATATCGTTTTGCTGTTGCTCGCTAGGATGAACACTGCCTAGTATTTCAGGTCCTGCAAGGTGTTCCTTAATGTGCGTCGTTGAATCGATGAGTGTCACTCCTGAATGGGCAAGTTCATCAGCAATGGCTGACAAAACAGTCGCATCACGACGGTCGTGACGCAGTGTTCGATACCAGAGTAACAGACCTTTGGCATCTGGCATGATTCTAAACAGTCGCAAGGGGTCGTGCATGACTTGTTTGCCAACTCCACCCACCATGACCGCGTCTTCGACATTCCATTTTTTGAGTTGCCGAACCCATGAGCCAATTTTAGCGAGCCCAACTTTTTTAAATGAATCGCATTCACTTGGCAATTCAGGTCGAAACTGCTTGCTGAGCCCGACACAGCAGACTTTATAACCTGCTTCTCTTGCACCTCGCGCAACAAGAATTGGGAGAATTCCATTACCTGCAATCATACCGATGATTTGTTGCTTGCCAGTCATAACGC
>JAKVBR010000047.1:0-4989 GCA_022447165.1 Phycisphaerales bacterium
ACACTCAATAAATCTGCGTTACGAATCACAGGAGCGATAAGACCACGCTCGGAGTCAACGCCAATTGCAATGTTTACATATTGCCTAAACAAGACATCGCCTGTTTCCGAATCAATCGTCGCATTTAAGATTGGATACTTCGTAAGCGATCGGCACACTGCTTTGATGACAAATGGGAGCAATGTTAATTTTAGGTTAGGATTGTCAGGGTCGTGGAATGTCTTGCGAAGTTCATCAATTGCTGTGATGTCAACATCGTTACAGTCTGTGACATGAGGGACAGTTTCCCACGCCAAACACATCGCTTTAGAGATTGATTTCCGGGCTTGCGACATTGGCTGACGTATGATTGCACCATATTCGTCTTGCTCATGTACACCTTCAATGGATTGTTCCACCTTAATTGCTGGTCTTGTTACTTGCTCAACTTTCGCAATCGATTGCTTCGGCGCCTGTGCTGCCTGCTCGATGTCTTGCCTTGTAATTCGACCGCCGGAGCCGGTGCCTTGTATGGTGCTTAAATCAACATTTAATGAACGAGCAAGTTTTCGATTCGATGGTGAAGTTCGCACTTTTGGTTGGTCTACGCGTTGAGTTTGATGCATTTGTTCGATGACTTCTTGTGATTCAATCACCGATTCCTTTTTAGGATTCGTCTTACTGCTTTCTCCCGCATCAAAGGTTACCATCACGTCGCCAACATGGACGAGTTGTTTGTCTTGCACATGTACTTTGACAACTTTGCCTGTGCAGGGGGAGGGGATTTCAACTGCTGCTTTATCAGTTTCAACTTCCATGAGCAGTTCGTCTTCGTTAATGGACTGGCCTTCAACAACATGAACAGTAAGAATCTGTCCCTCATGAATGCCCTCGCCTAAATCTGGAAGTTTGAAATCCATATTCGTAATCTTATTCCCAAGCAACGATGCTTTTTGCAGTTGACACAATTTCTTCACACTCTGGCAAGAAGTGTTCCTCGACTTGGAAGTAGGGGAATACCGTATCAAAACCAGTAATGCGTTTGATTGGCGCTTCTAAATATTCAAAACACGTTTCATTGATCCGTGCAATGAGCTCTGCAGCAATACCGCAAGTACGTTGCCCTTCATTGACGATCAGGCAACGCCCTGTCTTCTGAACAGAAGTCGCAATAGTTTCGGTGTCAATGGGTGAAACTGATAAGAGGTCAATCACATCTGCTGAAACGTTGTGGTCTTCTTCTAAGTCTTGTGCCGCTTCAATACATGTTCTCAGCGTTGCACCATATGAAATGATGGTGATGTCACTTCCTTCTTGAACGACATTCGCCTTGCCAATCTCTAACAATTCTGGGGCGTCTGGAACTTCTTCTCTGAATGCTCTATAAATTGCTTTTGGCTCATAGAAAATCACTGGCTCATCAGAGCGAATCGCTGCAGCAAGAAGTGCTCTTGCGTTTCTCGGCCCAGATGGAATCACAACATGCAATCCTGGCGTGTGTGCCCAGTATGCTTCTCTCGATTCGCTGTGATGTTCAACCGCGCGGATATTGCCACCATAGGGTGTACGGAGCACCATAGGAACGGTGTACTTGCCTTGGGTCCGGTTATTAAGTCGCGCCATGTTTTGTTCAATCTGGTCGAACGCTTGCATCGTAAAGCCAGAAAACTGAATTTCGACGACGGGTCTTAACCCGTACACAGCCATCCCAACAGCAGTTCCAACGATACCGCACTCAGCAAGGGGAGTATCGAGCACTCTGTTTTCGCCGAACTGAGATTGCAAATCTTTGGTTACTCTGAAGACGCCGCCATTGACACCGATGTCTTCGCCCATGAGAACGACGTTTGAGTCTCGATCCATTTCTTGAGCAAGCGCGAGGTTTAACGCTTCAACCATCGTGAGTTTACTCATCTGTGACCCCCTTGTTTGATAACCGCTTTAGGTACTCGTCTTTTTGCTCTTTGAGTTCTTCAGTCATTTCAATATGCATGAAATCAAAAATCTCAGTGGGGTCTGCGGGATCCATTTCGTAGAACTTGTCTCGCGCTTCGATGACTTCTTCATCGCAAGCAGTTGCAATGGCTTCAATGTCATGTTGCTCGATGACACCTTTGCTTTTGAGATACAACTCAAAGCGAAGTAGAGGGCACCGTTTTTCCCACGCTTCAACTTCAGAATCTTTGCGATACACCGTAGGGTCATCCGCAGTTGTGTGTAAGCTCATTCTGTACGTCACTGCTTCGATGAGTGTTGGACCTTCACCATTTCGTGCTCTAGTGGTGGCTTCTTCTGTTGCTTTAATCATCGCAAACAAGTCATTGCCATCAACTCTTATGCTTGGGACATCAAACGCAACCCCACGCTTCGCAAAGTGTTCACTGCTTGCTTGTTTTTCAGTTGGTGTCGAAATTGCCCATCCATTGTTTTCACATACGAACACAACAGGGGCTTTATAAACTGCCGCAAAGTTTAGGGCTTCGCTAACTGCACCTTGTGAACTCGCTCCATCACCATAATTAACGACAACGCAATTGGGGTCATTCTTGTAAGTCATTCCCATGCCAATGCCAACAGCAGGCAATACATGAGACCCAATGACAATTGAGAATGGCATGTCATTGACATCTTGTGGTGGCGGGAACCCGTCGTGAAATCCTGCCCACAATCGCATGAGATGTTCCATTGGCCACCCACGCATGATTTGTGCACCGAATGAACGGTAAGATGGTGCGTACCAGTCTTCTTTAAGAAGTGGATACACTTGCCCAGCGATGCATGCTTCTTGTCCTAAGTTTGGAGCGAATGTCCCCATGCGACCTTGTCGTTGCATGGTAAGCATTCGTTTGTCAAATGCTCTTGCCCGAACCATCGAGGTATACATATCGATCAGTTCGTCATTCGTATAATTTGGCTCTAACCCCTCATCAACTTCACCATGTTCATTAAGAATTTGGAGGACTTCAATCTGTCCAAGTTGAATGGGTGTTGTGTCCATAGCAGAGGGGGTCTTTGAAGAAGCAACCTCTTGCCCCTCGTTCGCCGTGCTTGGAGATGGATTTTCAGTTGCCATAGCACCGTATCATACCATCCCCGCGAGTTCGATTCTATACTTGTTTCATGCGTTCAAAGGGCTGTCTGCAGGCGTTACAGTAATGGATCGACCGGCAGCGAGTCGGTCCAAAAGCGCTTGTGTACGCTGTGTCCTCAGATTCGCACCATGGGCACTTGATTGCCGAAGTTTGAAGCTCGACTTGCGTTTCATTGCTCCCGCCACAACATGCACCATCCGGAACAGCAATGCCCATTGCTGCAAGGTCGCTCTTGCCTTGCTCGGTCATTCGGTCGGTGCTCCATGGTGGGTCATAAATGTAGTCAACAGTCACTTGCTCAATGCCGTCAATCGCCCCAACCTTCGACTTGACTTCATCAGCGATTGCGGGGAGTGCTAAGCAACCAATAAATGTAGGCAACAAATCGACATGCACATTGCTGTCTTGGACATCAACGGTTTCGACGATTCCTAAGTCGACAATACTAATTGGCATTTCAGGGTCCGGAATGGTCAACAAGACATCAAGAATGGCTTGCTTTCTTACCATGCCGCTGTTGGGTCTTCTCTGTAAACTGCCTGCAATTCCCTTAGCGATTCATTGAAATCTTCTGAATGGATCCCTGAACGACCGCCTTGGGCATCAACACTTCGTTGCTTAACTTCGATTTCAATTCCAGCTCGATTAAACTGCTCGCTCACTCGTTTATGCCATGCATCAAAGATGTCACTGCTCGAATTCACGATGCCATCTTCAATGAGTAACTCAAATCCATATGGTGTTTCAAACATCATCGATGCTTCATTTGCGTACTCATTTAGTGCATGAGCAATCTTCTCTTTTGATTCAGTAGTGCCAGTTGCAAGTTGCATGACCCAGTCATTGATGTGGTTCACTTGAATGTGTTGTTCCACAACAAGTCGCTTGCAAAGCGCCGCAAGTTCACTCCATGAGGAATTTGAAAGGCGTTCAAACCGAAGCAGATCAAAGTGATTGCAGTAGAACTGTCTTGCAATTGCATTTGCCCAATCAAAACCATCGTCCTTAGTCACAATGTCTGCACATAAGTACGCATCTGGCTTACGACCGTAAGCAATATCATCTGCACTGTCACCCATGAGCGATCCGACAAGTTCGTAGATTGCGCTTGCATGAGCAATGTCATCTTGAGCGAGCGATGAGAACGCAATGTCTGCTTCTAAAATCGGTGCAATGCCTGTCCAGTTACTGTTTCGATGACCTAAAAACAATTTGTCATCTGCGATGGATAAACATAAGTTGATTGCGGCTTGCTGGGTTGCTTCGTTAAACGTACTCATCTTAGAACGTGTCTTTCAAATCTTCTTTTTGATAATCATCAACATCTTTTGATGCTCTAATAGCATCCCATTTTTGCCTTACGATTTTGCTATACCCTTTTGCAAGGCGATAGGATTGGTCAGTTGATCGCCAAATCATGTCTTCTTCGCCATCGATTGAATTCATCGCTTGATGTGGAATTGTCCAAATGGTGTAAAACTCCTTGTCGCCGACAAAATCTTTTTTACACATTGCTTCGGCTTCTTCACCGCTCGCTGCGCCAACTTGTCCGACATGTACGTGCCTGTCACCAGCATTCCACTGTACAAACACCTCGTATGTATCTTCGCAACCATCCTTAGACTTAAAATCGTCTCTCAACCCAATCCACATTGATCGGCAAACTTGGTCCTGCCCATAATGTTCCCTTGCAAAGTTAGCAGCCATAAGTGCGTTTGGAGCACTCAATGAACCAGCATGCGTGTGCGCATCTGTTTCCTTTTTCTGGGTAAATACTTCCCAGACAGGAAACGCATTGACTTCTTGAGTTTCTAACTCGTCATCTTTGAAAGGTGGTTTGATTCTTGGGTTTGTAATCATGATTAGTTAAGAGTTGTTTGTCCGTTAAGGATTGCGTTTCGCACCCATTCACCCTGTT
>JAKVBR010000047.1:4999-5655 GCA_022447165.1 Phycisphaerales bacterium
GAATCACTTTGAAAAACTCATCCCAATCTGGCTGAGTGAACCCCCAATTGCCAGTTTCTTCATCGAGTTTCAGTAGGGGATCTGGCGTCGCCTTAGTGACCATGCCATCTTCATCCTTTTCACAGACATTGATGATGAGCCCAGTTGCCATTGCAGCAGGAGCAAATCTGTTGACGAACTTTTGTCGTAACTCATCATTCGTAGCGGTCTTCATTCGCCATTTCATTGCTGGTCGTTCGCGTTCATCTGGGCGATCATTTGGACCAAAGAACGCAATTGATGGACCCCACCAGCGGTCAAAAGCGTCTTGTGCCATCTTCTTTTGATGTTCTGTGCCGCTCATGAGCGTGAGAACCATGTCTTCACCATGTTTAAAGTGAAAGGCCTCTTCCATATTGATTCGCCTCATCGTTCGGATGTATGGTCCGAACGATCCATGTGCTAGCGTGCCTTGATTCAAAATAGCAGCGCCATCGATGAGCCATGCAATCATGCAGATGTCTGCCCAAGTTGGACATGGATAGTTAAAGCAGTTGTGGTATTTCGTTTTTCCTGTGATGAGGTCGCGGAGCATGGCGTTACGTGATTTGCCTAAATCTTGGGCGACTTCGTAGAGCATCTGGCCGTGACCAACTTCATCTTGGACTTTTGCAGTG
>JAKVBR010000047.1:5665-10850 GCA_022447165.1 Phycisphaerales bacterium
AGTGAGCGCTAACTTACGTTTTAAGTTTGGAGCGCGAGTAATCCACTCACCCTCAGGAAGCGCGCCCACAATTTCGCTATTGGCGTGATGTTCCGCCATGCGTAGCATGAGCGAACGGTACGCTTCTGGCATCCAGTCGTTTGGTTCAATCAAGCCGCCTGCTTGAACATGTGCTTCAAAAGCGGCAAGTTTTTCAGGATCTTCATTTGACCCATCTTGCACCTTGACTTCTACATTTGCGCTTGCACTCACGATACTTCTCCTTCAATCAGCGTTGCGAGCCCCTGGCCAACACCTACACAAAGTGTAGCAATACCTTTACTTAAATTCATCCTATTTAACTCATGAATTAATGTAACCACGAGCCGAGCCCCACTACAGCCAAGTGGATGCCCCATCGCGATTGCTCCACCATGGACATTTACTTTTTCTGTGTCTAATCCAAGTTCTTGAATACATGCAAGCGATTGGGCAGCAAACGCTTCATTCAATTCAATTCGATCGATGTCATCGACAGACAGTCCGATCCGCTCGAGAAGTTTTTGTGTTGCGCTGACGGGCCCAATTCCCATTACAGCAGGGTCAACCCCTGCCGAAGCGGAAGGGCCGACATAACCCATAATGTTGAGTCCAAGTGATTGAGCAAGTTCTGCTTCAACAAGCACAATCGCTGCCGCACCATCATTGACACCTGAACTGTTGCCTGCTGTGACAGTTGCGTTATCGGCACTTGAAAATACGGTGCGAAGCGTGTTTAGTTTTTCAACGGAGACCTCTGGTCGTGGATGTTCATCGGTATCAACAATGATGGGATCGCCTTTGCGTTGAGGAATTTCGACTGGCACAATCTCGTCTTTCCAAAGGCCTTGTTCATTTGCTTCATTCCATCGCTGTTGACTTGTCCAAGCAAAGGTGTCTTGATCCTCTCTTGAAATGTTCCATCTCCGTGCAACATTCTCAGCAGTTTCACCCATAGAAAATGGTTCATAAAGTTCAGAGAGTTTCGGGTTCGTAAATCGCCACCCAATCGTTGTGTCATACACTTCACACTTGCGGTCAAAGGCAGTTGCGCCTTTTGCCATGACGAATGGTGCGCGGCTCATTGATTCAACACCTCCGGCGACGATGACATCAGCACAATTGCCTTCAATCATTCTCGCGGCGACATTGATTGCTTCAAGTCCGGAAGCACATAACCGATTGACTGTTGAGCCAGCAACACTTTCTGGTAATCCCGCAAGCAGAGCAGCCATGCGAGCAACATTTCGATTATCTTCACCTGCCTGATTCGCAGCCCCAAAATACACTTCGTCGATTGTGTCTGGATTGACGTTAGACCTTGAAACGGCTTCCTTAATTGCAAGGGCAGCAAGGTCGTCTGGTCTGACTGAACTTAACGCGCCTCCATAACGCCCAATTGGCGTTCTAACGGCGGATACGATTGCAACTTTTCTTGACATCTTGGATATTGTACCTTTGATTGGCACTTCATATCACTATGTTATGAGGTAGCGAGGGTTGTTGAAGGCGGTGCAGTAAAGCGGCCATCATTGACAGTTTTGTTGAACTCATCGAGTAGTTCAAGCACTTTATCCATTCCTACTTGGACTGCCCATTCGAATGGTCCTTTTGGATAGTTCGTGCCTAGTTTCATGGCTGTATCGATGTCTTGCTCTGAAGCAACGCCTTCGCTTTTAGCCCACAGCGCTTCATTTATGATGCTAATGAGTACTCTAGAAAAGATGTATTTGGCAAGTTGGGATCCTGAAGTCCGCGTCGCTTCTAAACAGAAGGCGTTGATTGCATTTGTGAGTTCATCAGAAATCTCTAGTTCGTTTCGCTCCAGAATAATGGCTGGAGTTGCATTACCTTCACCATCGTGTGCGTACGCGCCACGCCCACTTTTCTTGCCGAGATGATGATGCTCGACAAGGGATGCTTGGAGTGGGCTTGGGGCGAGGCGACTTGGTCTATCAAGTCGTACCCAAACACTGTTTGTTGTTGCGACATTAATGTCTTGGCCAATGAGATCAGTCAACATGAATGGCCCCATCCTGAATTCGCCTAGCAATTGAAGTGCCTCGTCGACTTCGTTAACGGTTGCAAAACCATCTTCAACGATTCGCCATGATTCTAAGTAGTAGGGGCGTGCAACTCTGTTTACAATGAAGCCAGGAGTGTCAGATGCTTGCACAACTTTTTTGCCCCATGCTTCTGCAAGTAATATTGCTCTCTGGACTGCTTGCTGAGAAGTGCCTTCACCTTTAACCACTTCAACAAGAGGCATTATTGGTGCTGGATTAAAGAAATGAAGTCCCACTACTCTGTCAGCAAATCCGCATGCTTCGCCTAAATCGCTTACTGATAGCGAGGATGTGTTTGTTGCGAGTACTGCACCACTTGCAATTTCGCCAAGTTGTTTGAGCACATTCGTTTTGATGTCGAACTCTTCGATGATTGCTTCGACAATCAAATCACAATCGTGTAACTCTTCAAGATCTTTAGCAGCAATCAAGTTTGCCTTACATGAAGTTGCTTGATCTTCTGTTATTCGCTCCTTCTCTACGAGCCGGTCGAATCGTTTACCAACGCTTTGAATTGCTTGCGTAACGCTTTCTGCGTTCGTATCGAACAGTTTTACTTTCCAGCCCGCTGCGGCAGCAGTTTGGGCAATGCCAGCGCCCATGGTTCCTGTTCCGATGACTCCGATTGGATTGCTTGCTTGTGACATCATGTTCAATCAAATATACGCGTTCGTAATGTGAAGAGATTCACTCGTGCGTAAAGTTTGGTTTCCTCTTTTCGATAAATGACACAACGCCTTCAAAGTGGTCGTGTGTTCTTCCTGCAGTTTCTTGTGCGTAAGATTCTTGAATAAGTTGCTCGTCTAAATCATTTGTAAAGGATTGATTCAGTAAACGCTTTGTTAAAGCAAGTGCTCGGTTTGGCAATGATGCAAGTCGTTTTGCAAGTTTGTCCACAGCATCATCAAATTCATCTGCTGATGCAACTTGATTAACGAGCCCAATAGAGAGCGCTTCATCGGCATCAACTTTTTTGCCGGTAAGGCACATCTCCATCGCTCGCCCAATGCCTACAAGCCGAGGCAATGTCCATGTAGAACCAGAGTCTGGCACGAGTCCAACATTCACGAAAACCTCTATAAATGAAGCATGTTCAGATGCGACTCTTAAATCACACGCAAGTGCAAGTGAACATCCAGCACCTGCTGCAACACCGTTGACAGCAGCAATGACTGGCTTATCCATGCTATGGATACACTTGATGATGGGGTCATATCGCTTCTTTAAGTCCTCGCCCAGATGTGGTTCGTGACCTGGAACATACTTTTCCTTCAAATCTGCTAAATCTTGCCCAGAACTAAATGCTCTTCCGCTTCCTTTGATGACAACTATGCGGACATCCTTATCTTTAGAACATGCTTTCAACGCAGTGAGCAGTTCTGTTGTTAGCGCGTTGTTAAAAGCGTTCAGAACATCAGTACGCATGAGCGTGATGGTAGATATGCCATCAGCGCTTGTGACATCAATTGTTTCGTATGTGGTTGCAGTAGTCATGTTACTTCCCAGTAAATTGTGGTCTTCGTTTCTCTAAAAATGCAGTCATGCCCTCAACTTGATCCTCAGTGTCAAACAAGTCATAGAAGAGTTGTCTTTCTGTGCGGAGTCCCTCAGATAGATGCTGCTCGCTTGCGTTGAGTACCGATGTTTTAGCAGCACGCAGTGCGACGGGACCCTTTGTTGCCACATGGTGTGCTAAGGCAAGCGCTTCTTCAAACCAGAATTCTTCCGGAACAACTCTACTGATGAGTCCTGCAGAAAGTGCTTCTTTGGCTGAGAGGAAGCGTCCACTCAGAACGACATCCATTGCGAGTGCCTTTCCTACAGCGCGCGTGAGTCGTTGCGTTCCGCCTGCTCCGGGCATGACGCCAATGTTAATCTCGGGCTGTCCGAACTTTGCATTTTCAGAAGCCACGATGATGTCACAGTGCATCATGAGTTCGCAGCCCCCACCTAATGCGAAACCGCTGACCGCAGCAACGATTGGTTTTTGAATGGCTTTGATTCGTTCCCAAGTCGCAAATTGATTTCGTTTGCGCATCTCTTCAGAAGTTGCAGTTGCCATATCGCCGATGTCTGCACCTGCTGCCCACGCTCGCTTGCTTCCTGAGAGCAATATGACATGAATGTTGTCATCGTTGTCATATCCCTCCATGAGCGTTGCTAAATCTTCCATTAGGGGAAGATTGAGGGCGTTGAGCACTTTTGGTCTGTTGATTCTAATGATGGCGACATGACCATCGATTTCGGTTAGTAAGTGTTGCTCTGACATGGGTGAGTCCTATAGGAGTTATGCATCTTCTGCGTTTTGAATAAGGTCCCTAATTTTATCAGAGGGAAGAACTCGTTGAACTTGTGAGCCGGTTGCAATGAGAGAATCACCAACTTTTGCTTCAATATCACACACAACAGTTGTTGAATCAAGCGATGAAATTGTCGCGCAGACCACCACAGTTTTGCCAATTGGCGCTGGCTTGAGGTGTTTTATACAGAGTTCTGCGCCAATGCCTTGTTCATGTGCTTCAAGGTGGGGCTCTAAGGCATATCTTGCTGCTAGTTCAAATTGGTGCGCCAAATCCCATGTCGAACAAACAGGGTGAACTTGCTGACCATGAAATGTAGGCGCCATAGATTGAGTGACTTCAAACTCGTTGATTGAGGTGTTACCGATTGCGATCGTTGATTTCATATGAGAGAAGGGTACCACTTCTCAAGCAACGTCCGAGAATCAGTGAAGTCCTTTTGCAGGACTTATGAGGGCGGGGGGGGATCGATTTTCGTTGGTTTTTATGCCAAACGACAATTTTTATATGCTAAATGGCTACTTCATGTTATTGTAAACATACGGACAACACATGTCGTAGCATCCTCAACGACCTCAAGGGGACTTGTTCTAGAAATGTCAACTAACGAATTTCCAACTGATCCAAATGCCGAAACCATTGGTTTGCCAACGGATGACTCGGGTAAAGGCACCGTTCCTGAGCCTGGAAAATATGTCACGCAGGGGATGCCATCAGAAATTGGGCGATATCGCATTCTTGGCATTATCGCTAGCGGTGGCATGGGCGTCGTGTACGAAGCGATGCAAGAAGCACCGCGAC
>JAKVBR010000048.1:0-7478 GCA_022447165.1 Phycisphaerales bacterium
CTCACGGTATGATGGCTAGCAGATATGAGTGAACAAAAAAAATCTAGACCATTTTTAAGAGGACTTGCAGTTCTTCTTCCTTCAGTTTTAACCTTATGGCTACTTGTGAAGGCGTATCAGTTTATTGATTCAGCAATCGCCGAACCAATCAACAGAGGCATTCGTGTAGCATTCATTGAACTCTCATCAAAAGTAACACCAGTTGCACAACAGTTCGGCGTCAGCCCTTCACA
Source organism: Phycisphaerales bacterium (assembly GCA_022447165.1). Classification (GTDB taxonomy): domain Bacteria; phylum Planctomycetota; class Phycisphaerae; order Phycisphaerales; family SM1A02. Next base: position 234 of record JAKVBR010000048.1, read on the forward strand.
AGAAGCAATCGAACAGGCGGCTCAAGAGCAGTTTGTTTCGATGAGCCAAACCAACGAAATTGCAACAATCACACATCAACTTTTAACAAATAATGTAGACACCTGGTGGGCAGAACACCCCTACATGAACTTCGTTGGATTAATCGTCGCTGCATTTATTGTTTATATTTGCGGACGGCTCGTAGGCGGCTTCCTCGGTCGCTCACTTTACAAGAAACTTGAACAAGTCATGAGTTCAATCCCTGTCATCAGCAAAATCTATCCCTATGTCAAACAACTCGTGGATTTTCTTATCAGTGATAGCGATAAACCCAAGTTTAGCCGCGTTGTCGCAGTTGAATACCCCCGCAAGGGCATCTGGTCGGTAGGATTTCTTACAGGCGAATCCATGAATTCGTTGCAATCAAAACTCCCTGACTCAGTCACAGTCTTCGTGCCAAGTTCGCCAACTCCATTTACTGGTTACACCATCACAATCCCACGTTCTGAAATCATCGACTTACCAATCACAGTTGAAGAAGCAATCCGTTTTGCTGTGAGTGGCGGCGTCTTGAAGCCAGAACACCAGTTAAACGGAGAAAATGCTGGTTCTGAACTTCCTGATAGAATAGAAGACGAAGTGACAGAAGCTTCAGGAAGTGAAGATTCATGCAAGTAACGATTACCGCAAAACATATTGATTTATCAAACTCAATTGAAGAATACGCTCGGACGAAGGCGGAAAAGCTCACAAGGTACTATGACCGAACAGAGCAAATCGACGTAAAGATTGAAAAAACAACACATGGATTCATTATCGAAATAATTTGCGATGTTGAACATCATGACCCCATTGTTGCAACGAGCGAAGAGATGGACGTTTATGCGGCAATCGATGGTTGCATAGATAAAAGTGTTCGTCAATTGACAGATCTAAAATCAAAAACAAAAGACCATAAACACAACACGCCAACTGGAGGCCAAGAACGATGAAACTGATGGATATTGTAGTTAAGGAAGCAATCATTCCTGAACTTGCAGCAACGAAACGCGATGGCGTCATTGCTGAACTTGTTGATGCACTTGTCGCAGCAGGATGCGCAACCGAAGACCAGCGCGAAGAGTTTGCAAAGGCCATCATTCGTCGTGAAAACAAGGGCTCAACTGGCTTTGGACACGGCGTTGCCGTTCCACACATTAAACATCCCGATATTAAAGAGATGAAAATCGCAATCGGCAACAGTCCAGAGGGCATTGACTTCAAATCACTCGACCGCGAGCCAGTGTTTTCAATTGTGCTATTACTCAGTCCAGAAGACCAGCCTGAAAACCATCTTGATGCAATGGAAGCAATTTTTAGCAACTTAAGCCAAGACACATTCAGAAGGTTCTTACGACAGGCATCATCAGCAGATGAAGTACTCACACTTCTCACTGAAACTGACGAAGCCGTGAGGTAAGCATCAAAACTAACTCATGTTCGCGAAGCAGTTACAAAACTGTAATCGCTATTCTTCCCTCAATTTTTTCAGAATCAAACAAGCACTAATCTCGTGACAACAGCAACAACAACCGTAACCGTCTCAAACAAACTGGGCATGCACGCGCGCCCAGCGATGTTACTTGCTGAAGTTGCAGGAAAATTCAATTCTTCTATTACAGTTTCGCATGATGAACATGACCCCGTTGATGCCAAATCAATCATGCAACTCATGCTCCTTGCAGCAACCAAAGGAACAGCCCTTCACATCACTGCTGACGGTGATGATGCTAGTGAAGCCGTACAAGAACTAGAGACGCTCATTAAAGCCGGATTCAACGAATAATTACTTGCCGAGTTGCTCTTCTTTTTGGTCGCGAGACATGAGACCATGAATTGCGTCACTGAGAGGCAACTCATTGTAAAGCACTTGGTACATCATTTCTGAAATAGGCATATCGATGCTATGCGTCGCCGCTAATGTTCTCACTGCTTTTGTTGTGGCAACACCTTCAACAACACTACCCATGCTTGATTCAATATGGTCCAAGGACTCACCTTGGCCAAGCCGTTCCCCGCACGTTCTGTTTCTTCCATACGGACTAAAACATGTCGTTGCTAAATCCCCTACGCCTGCAACCCCAAAAAATGTTTCAAGTTGCGCGCCCATCGCAACTCCTAGCCGTGAAATCTCCGCAAGGCCTCTTGATAGCATTGCTGACTTTGCATTATCACCAAGTGACATGCCATCACAAATACCTGCTGCAATCGCAATCACATTCTTAAGCGCTCCTGCAAGTTCTACGCCTAGAGGATCATGGTGGGTATACAATCGTAGCCATGGCACATCAAACAAGTCCTGAAAATAGGATGCTGTTTCAGGTGTAGAAGAACTTGAAACGAGTGCCGCTGGCTTTCTTAACACCAGTTCAGTTGCAATCGTAGGACCTGAAAGCACGCATGTTGAGTGTTGCTCTCCAACACACGCTTCAATAATCTGGGTCGGCAACATAAGCGTTTCAATCTCAATTCCCTTTGCAACACATCCGATCGGTACGCCATCTGCAAGGAATGTTTTGACATTGTCCCACACCCCCCTCACGAACTGTGTAGGGATTGCGTTGATGACACAATCGGCCTCGCTGAGAGCGCTTTCCTTATCACTCGTAACCAAAATTGATTCAGGCAACGTCATCGTTGGAAGACGCGGGGACACCCGCGATGATGCAAGTGATTCGACATGGTCTTTAAATGGACCCCACACTGTGACCTCAATTCCACGCTCGTGGAGGGCATCAGCGAGTACAAGTCCCATCTGTCCATCACCTAAAATTGTTGCTCTTGAAGTCATTAGGTCTGAAAGTCCTCTTTAGGTCTCATTTTCCAATAAGATAACCGTATTCATTATCGAACAAATGGCACCTGAGATGCCTATAGTAATAGAGTTAATTAGAGAGACCCCTACTTACCATGTCTGAAATGGCTATTTCTGAACCAAACAACGATGTTAACGCATCATTTGATGGCGCTATGGAAGGTGCGCAACGACTAGAGAGGCGCTTGTTAATCGCACTTGGCGGCGGTGTATTGCTTGCCGTCTCATGGCTCGGTCACCTATTGGGGGCTCATCGCCTCATTTCCGAGATTCCTGCTGCAGTTGGAGCAATCATTCTCGTCGTTCCACTTCTTGGTGGAGCGTGGAAGGAAATGAAGAAGGGGCATCCCTCAAGTGACGCGCTTGCTTCGCTTGCTGTTGTCGCGGCACTTTCTGCAGGCATGTATCTCGCAGCCGGATTCCTTGCCCTCTTTCTTTGGATGGCGAATCTCATCCTCAGCCGAACAGCATGGGGCGCGCAACGAGCGATTAGAGATCTCATTGATTTAACTCCGGGACAAGCTCGCATTATTGAAAATGGCAAGGAGCGAACTGCTCAACTTAAAGAAGTTGCAATCGGAATGATTGTACGCGTACGCCCTGGTGAAAACTTACCCGCAGACGGTGTCATCATTTCAGGTCATTCGGATATCAACCAAGCATCGCTCACTGGTGAAGCAGTCCCAGTTGAAGTGCAAGAAGGCACCGAAGTTTATGCAGGTACAACGAACTTAACAGGCCAAATCGATGTCAAAGTCACAGCGGTCGCTGCAGAAACAACCATTGGTAAAGTTGAATCGCTCATCCGAGAAGCCGAATCAACTCGAACACAAAAACAAGAGTTGATTGAACAACTCGCAAGCTACTACTTCTCAATTGTTGTCATGGTCGCTGCTGTAGTGTGGTTCTTCACGAGCAGAAGTGCAGACGAAGCCATTCGTTCAGCTGCTGCAGTTAGAGCAATTACAGTACTCGTTGTGACCTGCCCTGGCGGCTTACTCATTGCGCATCCTACTGCAATGGTTGCAGCATTCGCTGCAGCAGCGCGCCTCGGCATCATGATTAAACATACGATGACGCTTGAATCAGCGGCAGGCGTAGACACCGTCATCATGGATAAAACCGGCACACTAACAACAGGCAACTTCGCAGTGAGCCGCTTAGCGCCAGCTGAAGGTATGGAAGGCGCCGCGCTATTGAAAGCAGCAGCAGACGCGGAGCAACATTCAAACCACCCGCTTGCAAAATCGATTCTGGAAACAGCAACACAAGCAAACATCACACCAGGCGAAGTCGACAAATATGAAGAAGTTCACGGCCGTGGTGTCATTGCGCACACTCAAGATGCTGAAATCTACGCTGGTCGAGGCGCTTGGCTTGTTGAATTGAATCATGAAGTTAGCGAACAAGTCAAAGCCGTGTCCGAAAAAATCGAAGGCATGTCCTCTGTGCACATCATGAGAGGCACGCAATACTTAGGCGCAGTTGGTCTAGAAGATAAACTCAGACCACACGCTGCAGAGGCAGTCGAAGAAATGAGACGCAATGGTGTACGCCGCGTTTCCATCTTTACTGGTGACCGCCTTGATGTTGCAAAGCGTGTTGCGCAGTCCGTGGGCGTCGATTCCATCGAAGCAGAGTGCTTGCCAGAAGAAAAGCACGAAGAACTCAAATACCTCATCAGCCGTGGCCACAGCACTCTTGTTGTTGGTGACGGGATTAATGACGGTCCAATCCTTGCAACTGCAGATGTAGGCGTTGCCATGGGTTTAAGCGGTTCAGATATTGCAACAAACTCCGCAGGCGTTGCCCTGATGAATGACGAACTGAGAAACATCCCATTTCTCATCTCACTTGCACGCAAAACAAAATCGGTCATTGGACAAAACATTGGTGCGTCACTCGTTTTAGCAATCGTCGGTCTAGCCCTTGCGGCAACTGGCAACATCAACATTTGGGTGACACCGTTCTACTACGCACTTGGATACGTCGTGGTTATCGCAAATAGTTTACGACTCATCAGATTTGGTGAGGATTTCACTTCTGTTGTTGAATCACAAAGACGAATGGAAGAAAGCCGCGTTGCTAAACCAACAAGACAAATCGCATCTGCATAAAACTACACATGACACATGAAAAAGCCCCTCCATTGAGGGGCTTTTTTTATTCATTCATACTGTTGTATTACGCAATCGTAACTGTTTCATCAAGATAAACATCTTGAATGGCGTTAAGCAACTCAACACCTTCAGCCATTGGTCGCTGGAATGCTTTGCGACCAGAGATGAGGCCGCTACCACCAGCACGCTTATTGATGACTGCCGTTCGAACGGCTTGACCGAAGTCGTCATCGCCTGATGCGCCACCACTGTTGATGAGCCCTGCTCTGCCACTGTAGCAATTAAGCACTTGATAACGGCAAAGATCAATTGGGTGATCGCTGCATAGTTCATCGTACATGCCTTGGGTGTACTTGCCGTAGGAGGCCCCGCCTTCATTAATTGCAACAAATCCACCGTTGTTGGTTGCGAGTTTTTGCTTAATAATGTCTGCTTCAATGGTCACGCCAAGATGATTGGCTTGACCCGTTAAGTCAGCAGCAGCATGGTAGTCCGTACCACCAACTTTAAAGTCGCTGTTTCTTAAGTAGCACCACAATACTGTCGCCATGCCAAGTTCATGAGCCATTGCAAATGCGTGCGCGACTTCTTGAATCTGTCTGTTCGATTCTTCAGACCCAAAGTAAATAGTCGCACCGACTGCCGCTGCACCTAAGTTCCACGCTTCTTCAACGGTACCAAACATGATTTGGTCAAAGTTGTTTGGACTTGTCACGAGTTCGTTATGGTTGATTTTGACGATAAATGGAATCTTGTGAGCGTAATCTCTAGCAACTGAACCAAGAACGCCATACGTCGTGGCTACTGCATTGCAACCGCCCTCAATTGCTAGGTCAACGATGTTTGATGGGTCAAAGTAAAGCGGATTCGGGGTAAACGATGCGCCACCTGAATGCTCAATACCTTGGTCGACTGGCAAGATGGAAAGGTAGCCCGTTCCACCTAAACGGCCATGACCGTAAATTGCTGCCAAATTCCGCAAAACTTGTGGGTTTCGGTCGCTGTTTTTCCATGTTCGGTCAAGAAAATCTGACCCAGGCAGATGAAGTAAGTCACTTGAAACTTTAGCTTTATGGCCAAGTAAGTCATCAGTGTCTGATTTCAGATAGTTTTGGACTGTCGTAGTCATAGTTTTTCCTCTCTGTTGAGGTGGACATTATACCTTAAGGACGATGGTGCTCGTTTAAAAGCCGATTGCTTGTCCGTCTCGGCGAGAATCACTTCCTGCAACATATCCATCCTGCAGTTGGTAGACCACTTGACCACCACCAAACTGGACGGTTCTTTCAGTTGCAACATGAACATCATGCCCCATCTCCTTGAGCGCAGTGTACACCTTGGCATCGAAACCCGATTCAAGGTGTACTGTTCTCCCTGGCTCAACACGCCAACGCGGCGCGTCAAGCGCTGCTTGCGGGTTTTGATTCGCAAACAGAAGTCGGCTTGCAACTTGCACATGACCTTGCGGTTGCATTGGTCCACCCATTACACCCATTGGTACGTTTCCTCCCTGAGCAAGTTCGATGAATGCAGGAATGATGGTGTGAAATGGTCTTTTTGACGGTCCGATAGCATTGGGATGCGATGCATCAAGTGAGAAGCCGCGTCCCCTGTTTTGCATCGCTATTCCAGTGTTCGGAATGACAACGCCAGAACCAAATCCCTCAAAGTTACTTTGGATGAATGACACTTGCATGCCATTTGCATCTCCAACTGCTAAATACACAGTTGAACTGTATTTTGGAATGGTTTCTGCACGGATGCCCGAGGATTCTGCAGTAATCGATTGAGCGTGCGCAGAAATTCGAGCGTCATCTAGCAATTCTTCACAACGACCGCAACAATCTGGGTCAGCGACAAATGCATGCGTGTCTGCAAAGGCGGATTTCATTGCTTCGATTTGCGCGTGTAGTACTTCTGGTTCATCAACTTTTGATACATCAATATCGAGTTGCTGCAAAATCTTCAGCGCGATCAGTGCCGCAATGCCTTGTCCATTTGGAGGCAACTCAGATACGACATGACCATCAACATTAACTGAGATTGGATCAACCCAAATAGGGCGGTGTGCTTCTAAATCTTCTTTTCTGAGATAACCGCCCTGCTCAACTGATGCTTTTTCAATCTTGTCTGCAATCGCGCCTTTGTAAAACGAATCACCATGAGTCGATGCAATTTCCTTAAGCGTCTCGGCATGATGTGAAAGTGTGATGAGCGAACCTGCAACCGGCACCTTGCCGTCAACTAAAAAGGTCTTATTCCACTCTTCGCAAGAAGCGTCCCTTGTCGCC
>JAKVBR010000048.1:7488-10789 GCA_022447165.1 Phycisphaerales bacterium
GCCCCTCGCTTAAAACCAACTGCTGTTTGCGATGAAAGCAGAAAGCCGTTACTGGCGTAGTGAATCGCTGACTCAAACAGCGCTTCAAATGGCAATACGCCAAATCGTTCATGAAGGGATGACCACGCAGACACTGCACCAGGCACTGTCACAGGAAGCCATCCCACCGAAGGAATCTCACCTTCAATCTTGTTTGGGATGAGCGCGGGCGATTTGCCTGAGCCATTGATACCGTGCAAACCATCCCCATCCTTCACAATCGCAAAAGCGTCGCTGCCAATACCGTTGGCACATGGCTCGACTACTGTCAGTGTGATTGCTGTCGCAATGGCTGCATCAACTGCGTTGCCACCCTTCTTTAGAATGTCAATTCCCGCTTGCGTTGCAAGCGGTTGTGATGTTGCAACAACATTAGATGCGTAAACTGGCTCTCTGTTTGAAGGGTATGGAAGCGATGGCTCCATCATGAAACCTCAGAAATCCAGCCGCCACAAATGACCTTTGTCCCTTGGTAGCACACAACTGCTTGACCTGCTGCACCGCCCCGCTGCGGTTCATCAAACTCAACTTCAAGTTTGCCATTGTTTGCACGAACTTTACCACTTGCAGGATCAGTGTTGTAACGAATCTTTGCAACACATGGAATCCACTCACTGCTTTCATCGATGAGCCAATTCTGCTCACTTGCAAACACGCGGTGTGTATCAAGCATCGCTTCTCCGCCAATGGTGACGGTGTTGAGTACAGGATCTTTCTTGACGACATACAGTGGTTTTGGCGACGCAATCCCAAGCCCACGCCTCTGACCAATTGTAAATTTTTGTTGTCCTTGATGTTTACCAATCACATTTCCCTCGACATCAAGCACATCACCCTCAACTAAACTTCCAGGCGCACGCTTATCGATGAGATTCGCATAGTTGTCGTCAGGCACAAAACAAATTTCTTGTGAGTCTGGTTTGTTAAACACAGGCAAATCAAATGATTTGGCGAGTTCTCTGACTTCACTTTTCTGAAGATGACCAATTGGCAACATCATTTCACCGACGCGTTCTCTTTTTGCTCCAAAGAGTACATAACTCTGGTCTTTAGCAGCGTCTGCTCCCATATGAAGTTCGGCTCCGCCCTCTCCCTGTTTGATTTGGGCATGATGGCCTGATGCCACATACTCCGCACCTATTGAATGTGCATACTCATGCAACCTTCCAAACTTAAGCCAGTCATTACAACGAACACATGGGTTCGGCGTTCTGCCTGAGTTGTATTCATCAACGAAGTAATCAATGATGCGTCCAAAATCTTGTTTAAAATCTAAAGCGTAAAACTTCATTCCAAGTTTCGCACTGACATGACGAGCGTCATGCGCATCATTGATGGAGCAACAACCCTTATGACCAATTGATATGTCGGCTTGCTCATCGAGTTCATCACCAACATTTCCAAGACGCATAAAGCAACCGATGACTTCGTGCCCTTCTTCTTGAAGAAGCGCAGCAGCCACTGATGAGTCTACCCCTCCTGACATTGCCATGAGTACTTTTGCCATTGAACACACATTTTACATGCTAACTGCATCCTTTTTCACATCAAACGATTGAGAAGTGTGGGTATGATTTGGGCGTGCTGATTTATGCAGGTATTGATGAAGCCGGATATGGACCAATGTTTGGACCACTTTGTGTCGCGTCGTGTGCTTTTATCATGCGTGACTACGACCCCTCAATGGGCGAACCTGACCTGTGGTCGCAGTTATCCAAGGTCATTTGCAAAACCAGAAAAGAGGCCGTGCCTAGAATCGCTGTAAACGATTCAAAAAAACTGAAATCAAATGCGAAACACAAAGCACTCACGCATCTTGAACGCGGTGTACTCGCATTCCTATCCTCGTCTGCAAACACTTTTCCTGAGAATGACAGTGCGTTCTTCAAAGCAACAGATTCTATTAATCATGACAGAGAATGGTATGAGGGGAAAACCCAGCTACCCATTGGCAATGATGTCAATGTCTTAAAAATAGATACTGCAATGTTACGCAAACAACTCAAGGCGTCAAACATAACGTGCCCTTGGATGAAATGCACTTCGATTGATGTTTGTGATTACAACGAGCAAACAAAGTTTGCGACGAAAGCGTCGCTCAACTTTGCAACCGCAATGAAACATGTCGATGGGCTTCTTGCGATGTATGGCAATGACCATCCAAGAATCATGGTTGACAGGCATGGTGGTCGAATTCAGTACAGACAGGAACTGCAACTCTGCTGGCCTGAAGCGAACATCCAGATTCTTGCTGAAGATCAATCCATGAGCAGGTACAGATTGTCACTCGGAGCAAAAAGAGTGACGCTCACGTTTGCTTCAAAAAGTGATGAAAAGCACATGCCAGTAGCCCTCGCATCGATGCTTGCTAAGTTTACGCGCGAGCTCCACATGATTCGGTTCAATCGGTACTTTGCGAGTCAAATCCCTGATATCAAGCCAACAGCGGGGTATGTACAAGATGGTCGCCGATTTTTGAAAGAAATAGAGCCGATTTTGGCGAAAAATGGCGTTCAGCAAGAACATCTTGTCCGTTCTTCTTAAAAAACGATTGACTCAAACTCTGCTTCGTATAAAATAAGGGGCTTAGCCAACTTTTTGCACAGTGCAGATTGATTGGCAGACAACCCATGGCCTCTGTCACGCAAGTGACGCTGCGAAGGAGAAACTCCGTTGCAAGAAGATGATGAAGAAGAGGCCCGGCTGAACTGATGGCACCCCTCATTGCATAAGCAGTGAAACGCCTGACGGAATGTCGGGCAACCAAAGTTACAGCTCACCCCAAGGTATTGGGTAAAGCAATATTAAATAAATAGATGAACACCGCGTAGCGTGTGTCTCATGTAGGAGAAAAGCCATTTTTGGCTGAGGTATTTAAAAATGGAAAGCGATCTAAGAAAAGTACGGAACATCGGAATTTGCGCTCATATTGACGCAGGTAAAACAACAGTGACGGAACGTGTGTTGTATTACACAGGCAAGTCATACAAGATTGGTGAGGTGCACGAAGGCACAGCAACCATGGACTTCCTTGAAGAAGAACAAGAGCGTGGCATTACGATTCAATCTGCTGCGACAACTTGCCCTTGGGAGTTTAATAGCGAAACTTACACCATTAACCTCATTGATACACCAGGTCACGTTGACTTCACCATTGAAGTTGAACGTTCAATGCGTGTTCTTGACGGTGCTGTTGCAGTCTTCGACGGCAAGGAAGGCGTTGAAGCGCAATCAGAAACTGTTTGGCGTCAAGCAGACCGTT
>JAKVBR010000049.1 GCA_022447165.1 Phycisphaerales bacterium
CTTTTTCCAACTCAATATTCATACATAGACCGCGAATCTCATGGCAGAGCACATCGAATACGACCGGCATGCCAGCCTCAAGCGTGTTCGTGCCTTTAACGATGGAGTCATAAATCTTGGTACGGCCCTCAACATCATCACTTTTAACAGTGAGGAGTTCTTGCAGCATGTATGCCGCGCCGTACCCTTCAAGCGCCCAGACTTCCATTTCACCAAATCGCTGACCACCAGTTCTCGCTTTACCACCAAGTGGTTGTTGTGTAATCAAACTGTAAGGACCAGTTGAACGTGCGTGGATTTTGTCATCGATGAGGTGATGGAGTTTGAGCATGTACATCACACCAACCGAACTTGGTTGATGGAATGGTTCACCTGTTCGTCCATCGTGAAGTTGCGCTTTCCCGCCGAATGGAATTTCAGCAAGAATCTCGCGGGCTTCACCTGGGTTTTCGCCGTTTTCTTCAAACGCATCGCATTTGGCTTTGACGGAGTCATTTGCCTCTTGAATTGCACCGAGCACTTCTGCTTCACTCGCACCATCGAACACAGGCGTGACTGCTTGGAATCCAAGCACCTTCGCAGCCCATCCTAGGTGAAGTTCAAGCAACTGACCGACGTTCATTCGGGAAGGAACACCAAGTGGGTTGAGCAAAATGTCAACAGGTGTGCCGTCTTCAAGAAATGGCATGTCTTCGTCAGGAACAACGCGTGCAATCACACCTTTGTTACCGTGACGACCAGCCATTTTGTCGCCGACTGAAATCGTTCGTTTGTTTGCGAGGTATATAACGACTTTCTCAAGAACGCCTGATGGCAATTCATCGCCGCGTTTCATGTGAGCGAGTTTTCGATCTCGTTCCTTGTAAATCGCGTGAATTCGTGGCCAGTATTGTTCTTGGACTTTCAATGCTTTCGCTTTGAGGTCCTTTGAACCCTTGATCCACTTCTCTGAGAAGCCGTCAATTTGTTCAAGAATAACTTCAGGGATGTCTGAGATACCAACACGCTGGCGTGTGGATGGGTCAACCATCTCTGTGCCAATGAGCTCGTTAATTTCAGCAACCATTTCTCTAAAGAGTGTGATTGCTTTCTCATTCATCTCTTCTTCATACGCTTCCATCTTACGCTTGATGGCTTTTTTCTGTTCGTCATCAAGGTGCATGCGTCGGCTGAAGTGTTTCGTTCCAATGACAACACCGCTGCTACCTGCAGGGACAGTGAGTGATTCGTTTTTCACATCTTCGCCTGCACGACCGAAGATTGCATGAAGCAATTTTTCTTCTGGGGTGAGTTCGTTTTTACTCTTTGGTACAACTTTACCGACAAGGATGTCGCCAGGACCAACGCGAGCACCATTTCTGATGATGCCATCTTCGTTCAGGTTCATGAGTTGGCGTTCAGAGACGTTTGGAATATCACAAGTGAATTCTTCCTTGCCAAGTTTGGTGTCTCTCACTTCAACTTCAAGCGAGTCGATGTGGATTGAAGTGAATACGTCATCACGAACGAGTCGTTGTGAGATGACAATCGCATCTTCAAAGTTGTAACCATCGAATGTGTTGAACGCAACGAGAATGTTCTGACCAATTGCGAGTTCACCATCAACGGTTGATGCACCGTCAGCAATGATTTGACCCTTCTTCACTTTTTGACCCATCTTCACGATTGGCTTTTGTGATTGGCAGGTTCGTTCGTTCAACCCGCGGAATGTTTTGAGCAAATACTCATCCGCGTTATCAATCAAAATTCTATTTGAGTCAACAAATGTGACTGTGCCTGAGCGTTTCGCTTTGACAATCATGCCAGAGTAGTTGCCAACGATTTTTTCCATGCCCGTCGCAACAATTGGAGGATCAGGAATAATGAGTGGAACTGCTTGACGTTGCATGTTTGAACCCATGAGTGCACGGTTCGCATCGTCATGCTCAAGGAATGGAATCAGTGATGCTGAAATGCCAACAAGTTGCTTCGGTGAAATGTCAATGAATTTCACATCATCAGGGGAAACCTGTGTCAAGTCACCGTTGCGGCGAGCAATGACATGGTCTTCAATGATTTTGTCTTTCTCATCAAGGACTTCAGTCGGAGCAAGCACTGTGTTCATTTCTTCGTCTGCGCGAAGGTAAGAAACATCTTCAGTTGCTTTAAGTCGATTCACTGTTCTGTATGGCGTTTGAATAAAGCCATACTCGTCAATCTGAGCATAAATACCAAGGGATGCAATCAAACCAATGTTTGTGCCCTCAGGCGTTTCAATCGGACAGATTCGTCCATAGTGAGAAATGTGAACGTCACGCACTTCAAAGCCAGCACGTTTTCTATTGAGACCGCCTGGGCCGAGTGCTGACAATCTTCGTTCGTGAACGAGCATTGAAAGTGGGTTTGTTTGGTCAACAACTTGTGAAAGTTCACTTCGACCAAAGAAGAAATCGATTGCTGAGCTGACTGCTTTTGAGTTCACAAGGTCAGCGACTTTGGATAACTCATCTGGGTCTTTAACGCTCATGCGCTCTTGAACTGTTCTTCTCAGTTTCAAGAAGCCCTTTCTCATTTCTTCGACTGCAAGTTCATCGAGCGTTCTCAGACGTCTGTTGCCAAGGTGGTCAATGTCGTCAATGTGTGCTGTTTCACTTCGAGCACGGAGGTTTAGCATGTAACCGATGACTGCAAGGAAGTCGTCCGCACGAAGGTGCATGATGTCTTCCGGTACTTCCATATCGAATTTACGGTTGATTCGGAATCGACCGACTTTGCCGAGGCGATATCGGTTGTCATCAAAGAACTTGTCAGCAAAGAGCTGGCGTGCTTTATCAACTTGAGGCGGGTTGCCCGGACGCAAACGGCCGTAAATCTTCAAGAGTGCAGCTTCATGTTCAGTTGCATCTGCAAGGAAGTCAAGTTTTTCAATGGCAAGTGTATTGAGGATGAGTGGGTCAGCAGGATCAACAATGACAGCAATCTTTTTGATTGGTGACGCAAGAATTGCGTCGTATGCATCGCCAATTTGGGATCCGACTTTACAGAGTTCTTCACCTGTTTCAGCATCAAAGATGTGTTCAGCGGAGTAATACTCTGGCTTTAGTTTATTGACTGAAATTTCCTGGACGTCGTAGAAGAAGTTCAAAATCTTTTCTGTTGAACTAAACTCTTCATCAAGTGCTCGCAAGAATGTTGTTGCCGCAATCTTTGCAGATTGGTCAATCTTCATTGCAAGGACGTCTTTCTTTGTCACTTCGATTTCAATCCATGAACCGCGTTCTGGAATGATTCGTGCTTTGTGTAGTTGGCGATCGCCAATGTCTTCTTGAATTGAGAAGTCGACACCAGGTGAACGGTGAAGTTGGTTCACGATACAACGCTCTGAACCGTTGATGATGAATTCACCACCACCGATGAGCATTGGAATCTCACCAATGTAAATTTCTTCTTCTAAAACTTCTGCTACACCATCACGCGTAAAACGAACACCAATCTTAAATGGACATCCGTAAGTCAATCGAAGTTCTTTGCACTCATCAACTGTGTACCGTGGCTCATCGAGTTTGTAATACAAATACTCGACTCGCATAGAACCGTCGTACGCTTCAATCGGAAAGACTTCGCGTAGCAAACCTTCCAAACCTTGCGGTTTGCGTTTGAGTGGTTCTACCGTAGATTGGATGAGGCGTTCGTATGCTTCGCCTTGGACTTGGGTTAGTGGTGGTACAGGAATTGCGTCACCGCGTTTTGAGAAATCGCGTACCGTAATCGTCGCCATAAAGTAACCTCACAACTTGACCATAACTGCGCAACCAAACAGGTTAAAAATGCAGTTTGTCTGCCTTAGATGTGTTTGTAAATGCTCTTAAATCCTTGCCGCGACCGCCGCTGCCGAGCCACGCAGAGTACCTTAAGGGGGGTTTTTTCTCAATAGAGGTCAGTGAAAACTTGAACTAATTATGAAGAAATTCAAATTTTTTTATTTTTTTGGGAATCGAGCGATCAGTACCGTGATTTTGAGCGACTTTTGACTGTCGGCAAGTGTTCACCATGAAAAAAGCCAGCACCAAGGGGTGCTGGCTTTTGTAACACTTTAAGTAGCAATATGTTACTTGACAGTGACTGAAGCGCCTGCTTCTTCGAGCTTGCCTTTGAGGTCGTTTGCTTCGTCCTCGCCAACTTTCTCTTTGATTGGCTTTGGTGCTTCGTCCACAAGTGCTTTTGCCTCTTTGAGACCAAGACCTGTGATTTCTCGAACAACTTTGATGACTGCGATTTTCTTGTCGCCAGCTGATTCGAGGATGACATCAAACTCAGTTTGTGCGCCACCATCATCATCGCCGCCACCAGCTGGACCAGCCATCATGACTGCGCCACCTGCTGCAGGTTCGATGTTGTATGTTTCTTTCATGTAATCAGCGAGTTCAACCGCTTGGGAAAGGGTTAAACCGGCGATTTCATCGCCCATTTTACTGATTGTTGCATCGAATTCTTTCGTTGCTGTTGCTTCTTCGCTCATAGTTCTAAAACTCCAATAAAAGTGTCATGCGTGGGAGAGGAGCCACCCTGTGCGACTTTTAACCAAAAAAGGCCAGTCCCAAACGCGATGTCTTTGAAAACTCCTTGAATTAGGCGATCTTGTCGATCGTCTTGCCGTCCTCCAAGCGAGTTTTGATTTCTTCGATAACGGAAGCGATGTTGCTTCCTGGACTTGTTGCTGCCTTGATAAGGTTTCCAGCAGGTGAAAGGACCAACTGAATGACTGTTGCTTGGGCTTCTTCCTTCGTTGGGTAGTCGCTCAAACGCTTGACGCCATCGTGGCCTTCAAACAATTCACCATCTAGAATCGCTGCTTTGAGCTCTAATTCATCGATTTTCTTTGCCCAATCGACAAGTTCGCGAGCAACGTCAACGACTGAATCACCGCCATATGCAAGTGCAGATGGCCCTGAAAGTACGTTTCCTAGCCCTTCAAGGGGGGTATCAGCGAAAGCGGATTTCGCCAAACTATTCTTGATGACTGTGATGTGGATGTCCTTTTGGTACAAGGAAACCCGTAAATCGTTGTTTGTGTTTGCTTCAATGCCACGGATATCGATGACGAGAGCGTTTTGAACATCTTCAAATCGCTTCTTGTAATCAGCGACAATCATGTTTTTAATCGGTTTACTCATTGTGTAACTCCTTCAGAGACAGCAGATTAGACTGCAATCCTCACGCTAGGACTCATTGTCGCACTGATTGCACACTTCTTAATAAAGTCGCCTTTGACCGCTGCTGGTCGTGCTTTTTGAATCAATTCAATGAAGTAAGTGAGGTTTTCTACGAGATCGTCGTCGGAGAAGCTCATTTTGCCAACAACGCAGTGGATGTTTCCAGTGTCGTCATTACGATATTCGACTTTACCTGCTGCAAATTCAGCAATTGCAGTTTCAAAGTCTGGGGTTACTGTGCCTGCTTTTGGCGAGGGCATCAGACCCTTTGGACCAAGTGCACGTCCAAGTTTGCCAACAAGACGCATCATGTCGGGAGTTGAAATTGCGACATCAAAGTCGAGCCAACCCTCTTCAACGCGTTTGACGAGGTCTTCAGCACCTGCTTCGATTGCTCCGGCTGCTTTTGCAGCATCAACCTTATCTTGAGGGCAGAAGCAGACGACTCGAGCGGATTTACCAACTCCTTTTGGCATTGAAACCGCACCACGAAGTTGCTGATCTGCTTGACGTGGGTCAATTGCGAGGTGTAACACAACCTCTACTGATTGGTCAAACTTAGTTGCTGGATACTCTTTAAGTAGTTTAATAGCATCACTTACGCTATGTGGCTCTTTGCCTTTGACTGCAAGTTCTTTGTTTGCTTTTTGTCTTTTTGTGAGTCGTGCCATGGGTTACGCACCCTCCACGGTAATACCCATTGAGCGGGCTGTACCTTCAATTACTCGCATTGCTGACTCGATACAAGCAGCGTTGAGGTCTTCCATTTTCTCTTCAGCAATGGCTTTGACCTGTTCCTTTGTGACGGAACCGACTTTTTCTGTGTGTGGGACACCTGAGCCCTTCGGTACACCTGCTGCATCCTTCAGAAGGACTGCTGCTGGGGAAGATTTGATTTCAATGTCAAATGAGCGGTCTTGGTAGACAGTAATGATGCAACCAACGACTTTTCCGTTCAATTCTCGCGTGCGATCATTGAATGTTTGGATAAATTGACCGGGATTGACACCATTTGCACCAAGGGCTGGTCCAAGTGGGGGTGCTGGTGTTGCCTGACCACCAGGCGCAAGCACCTTAAATTGCTTTTCGATTTTTTTGGCCATCTAGATTCTCCTGCCTTCCACCCTCTGATGTTGTCAACGCAGGCCAGCATAGACGCAGAGAGTGGTTCAAACGGTTTTTGTGAACCGCGAATTATAGCAAAAGTTAGGCAACACATCAACTGCATGAGTCATGATGTAGTCGATAGGAACATGCTAGGCTGTACGCATGACTGAAACGTCCAGATTTCACCTCAAAACCATCCATGGTCCTGAAGATCTAGAAGTCAAACTTCTCGGTGATGCCTTGACAATTGGTCGAAGCAGTGAGTGTGACATCCCGCTTGTTAAAGGTGCAACAGTCTCGAGAATGCATGCGACGTTGACCAAGTTTGATGACCAAGATGGCGGTCAGTGGCGTCTCATGGATAATGGTTCAAAGCACGGAACATTTCTCAATGGCGTGAAACTGCGAGAAGCGCAGTTTGTCAGCATCCGAGGTGGCGACATCATCACAATTGAGCCTTTTTCATTCCAAGTGATTGACCAAGAAGGCAACCTTCAGTTTACGCAGACATTTGATGATGAACAATCGGTGGGTGGCACATCGATTCAACGCATTGAGCGCACAATGGGGGGGGCAGGGCTCGCGCAAGAACGACTTGCAGCGTTGCTTGCCTGTAGTTCCAAGATTCACGAGGCTGAAAACGAACTGGCTCTTGCTCAGTCGCTTGCTGATGCAGCGCAAGCAGGCACAGCGTTTAGTAATGTTGCAGTCATTAAGCCTCATGGTGGTGATGTGCAAGTCGAGATCCTCGCTGCGTCTGGAAGGATTGCAATTGAGGGCTCGCCTAATTTAAGTCGTTCACTGCTTCATGCAGCCCTTGAAGGTGAAGCCGTTCGATACCAAAAGGCAGATGTTGTTGAAGAAGATGCACAGTCCATCATGCAGTACAGCATTCAAGAGGCGTTCTGCATTCCGATTCAATTGGGTTCAGTAGTTGTCGGTTGTATTTATGTTGATAATCGCGATGGTCAAGTTCGCGGGCAAACTATTGATGATGATATTGAGTTCTGTACTGGGCTCGCAAAGTTTGCATCGCTTGCGATGGCAAACCTCATGCGAGCAGAGATCGAACGACGACACGCAGAAGAAAGACAAGGACTATTGCTTGGAACAGTTGCTGCACTTGTTTCTGCAATTGACGCAAAAGATACATATACGAGAGGTCATTCTGAACGTGTTGCTTGGTTATCAAAAGCACTTGCAAATGCAATTGACTTAGACGAAGAGACAGTTGGGAATGTCCACATTTGCGGACTTGTCCATGACATTGGAAAGATCGGCATTCCTGAAGCGATTCTGAGAAAACCAGCTCGATTAACTGATGAAGAGTTTGACCAAATCAAACTTCATCCAGTTATTGGGGAGAACATCCTTCGCGATGTGCCGCAACTGCAACAAGTGCTTCCTGGTGTTCGATCACATCACGAGAGATGGGATGGCTGGGGATATCCAGATGGCACAGAGGGTGACAAAACACCGCTGTATGGTCGAATACTAGGTGTTGCGGATGCATTCGACGCGATGTGTTCCTCACGGGCATACCGCAACGCGTTAAACCGGGAGGTTGTACTTAACGAGATAACGGCGTGTGCTGGTTCGCAATTTGATCCCGAACTTGCAAAAGCGTTCTTAACGATTGACTTTGCGCCTTATGACGAGTTGATTCATCGCCACACCGCGCAAGATTCAATCGAGTGATGTTTGTAGCGCGAGTTCACAAAACATTTCAACGCCAGTTGCAAGAGCGTCATCATTGAAATCAAAATGCGGACTGTGCAAGTTCGGCATTCGTTCTTGACCATCAGGTAACAATCCTAATGCGAAGAAACAAGAAGGTACTTGTTCGCAGTAATAAGAAAAGTCTTCGCCGCCCATCACTGGTTTATCAAACTCAGAGATGCGCGTTCCTTCGATGGTTCGATTCGCAATGTCAAAGAAGGTTGCGACTGCATCTTCGTGGTTCTTCGTAACGGGGTATCCAAATTTCAGGTCAACATCGGCCTCGCAACCGTGCGCTGCCGCGACGCCCTCAACGATTTCTTTAAAGCGCTTCGCGGCCATTTCTCCAGTTTCTTTTTGAAGATAACGCATTGTTCCATTGAGTTTTACTTCATCTGGAATGATGTTGTGCGTCGTTCCGCTATGAAACTGTGTAATGGAACAAACAAGCGCATCGAGTGGGTCAGTGTGACGAGATACAAGTTGTTGCAAAGATGAAACAACTTGCGCGCCGCACACAATTGGGTCAATGCAAGTGTGTGGGAATGCTGCGTGTCCACCTTTGCCGCGGATGGTTGCGTTGATGCCAATATCAGCAGCAAGCATCGGGCCAACCCGAGTTGAAACATGACCGAGTGGTAACTCTGACCATCCATGTTGACCAAACATCATTGCAATGGGTGGTCCAATGACGGAACCATCTAAACAACCGTCTTCCACCATTTTTTTGCCTCCACCGCCACCTTCTTCGGCTGGTTGGAAGAGCATCGAAACACTGTTTGGGAGGGGGGCTTCTTTAGCGATGTCAGCAAGAATTGCAGCAGTGCCAAGTAACATCGTCGTATGACCGTCGTGACCACACGCATGCATGCACCCCTCATGTGTTGAAATGTAATCAAAAGTGTTTTCTTCAGTGATTGGCAGCGCGTCAATGTCTGCACGCAAACCAACTGCTTTGTTGCTCTCGCCTCCAATGTGGGCAAGTGTTCCTGTGCCGCCTGCTAGATTTCCTGCGAAATCAATTTCTCGTTCTTCTAAGAATGAACGAATAACTGATGCCGTTCGCGTCTCTTGATATCCAAGTTCTGGGTGCGCATGAATGTCATGCCGTATTTCGATGAGTGTTGGAAGTATGGCTTGGACGCGTTCTTTAATTGTTGTCATGGGTTATACCTTTAACGGGTGAAGGGATGATTCTTTCCGCTGTTCGTTCACAAATGATAATGCATCTTTGTCGTGGCCAACGAGTTTAATGACTTGACTCGGTGAAATGTGTAACAAAGTCGCTGCTTCTTTGTGGTCAAATCCGGTTGCTTGAAGCGCATCAAGGACTTCTGTCAAGATGTGGGGATAGTCGCGATGTTTAGGATTGATTGGCAGTGCATCTCCATCTCTGCGTTCTTCCCAAAGCGTTGATGTTTGAAACTGATCAGTGTCCACGTTTCGTCGGAGCCGGATGGCAAGCGTCCTTCTCAATCTACTGATTGAGAGTTTGCGGTTTTCACTTTGACGTCTTCGCTCGGATGCCGTTCCACTAATTGTGGATGGAACATGCGTTGCGGTACACGCTGTTGCTTTGCGATTTCGATGTTGACCGCCAGGACCACCCGTACGTCCAAAGTCGAACGAGACCTCCTTCAAGAACGACTCGTCGTCGAGCATTGCGGGGTGTTCGCCATCGATGAACTTAATGTCCTTCGCTTCAAAAGTTTCAACTGGATCAAGCCAGTCAATCCCACTCGGTTTTCTTTTGTGTTTCATGTGTCTCTCTTAATGAAATGAATATTCGTTGTTATCTACGAAGCAATGCCCTTAGGGGATGCAGTTGTTGCAAGTGTATTCGTCACATTTTGTCTCAAAAATTCAGTTCCAAGTCCAGCAATCATCGCACCGTTGTCAACGCAATAATCGAAATCAGGAATGTGCAGTGGGGTATTGTGCGTTGTTGCAAACGCTTGCAATTCTTGCCTCAGTGCTTTGTTTGCCGTGACACCTCCTCCTGCAACGATGCTTCTGTAACAGCCCTCCTCAAAAGCAATTGCAACACCCTTCATAATTGACTCTACTGCAGCAGTTTGGAATGATGCCGCCCAGTCACTCTGCTGCTGAGGGGTTAAGTCACTTGCTTGTCGTTCATATGTTAAAACGCCGTCGATTCTTTTTGGAATCCCTTTTACGCCGTACAGCAATGCTGTCTTCAGTCCGCTGAACGAATAGTAAAAAGTTTCGTCATTCTTTTTCTTTGGTCTTGGAAGTTTGTGAACATCGTGACCACCTTGTGCGGCTTTTTCAATGAGTGGTCCGCCTGGCCAACCAAGTTCTAAAATCGAAGCGGCTTTATCGAATGCTTCGCCTGCAGCATCATCGACGGTTTTACATACACATGTGGCGTCGATTGGTGTTGCTAAGTTCAAGATTGATGTGTGGCCACCTGAAACAACGAGGCCAAGTGCTGGATACTCAATCTGTGTATCACCTAGATTTGGTGCATAGAGATGAGCGAGTACATGATCGACTGCAACAAATGGAACATCCAAACTCCATGCGATGGACTTTGCTGCAGTCACGCCAACAAGTAATGCTCCAATCAGACCGGGCCTGTTTCCGACTGCAATACCATCGAGGTCGCTTGGTGAGATGTTCGCTTGATTGATGGCCTGTTCAATCACAGGGAGCATTCGTTCAACATGCGCTCTGCTTGCAATTTCTGGGACAACGCCTCCAT
>JAKVBR010000005.1 GCA_022447165.1 Phycisphaerales bacterium
AATGATGCGACTGTTAAAGCTGGAGCGTTCTTCCCGATGACTTGTAAGAAGATTATTCGGGCGCAATCCATCGCTGAAAACGCACGGTTGCCCTTGCTTTACCTTGTTGATTCTGCTGGCGTGTTTTTACCGCTTCAAGAAGATGTGTTCCCAGACACCGATGACTTTGGGCGTATTTTTAGGAATAACGCAGTGTTTTCAGCAAAGGGTATTACGCAGATTGCTGCGATTATGGGGAACTGTGTTGCTGGCGGCGGTTACTTGCCTGTCCTTTGCGACACACTAATGATGACTGAAGGCAGCGGACTCTATCTTGCTGGTCCTGCACTTGTAAAGGCGGCAATTGGTCAAGAAACTGAGAATGAAGAACTTGGTGGCGCGTCTATGCATGCAGAGATTTCAGGCACCATCGACTTTCAAGAACCAGATGATGAATCATGTATCAAGCGGCTCATCAGTCAAGTTCACGCTGACATGTCGGTACCACCAGTCAGTCAGTCCCCCTATCCTGCTGCAGGAACAAGTAGAGATAAAGAGGACATCACATCAATATTCAAGGGGAACCCTGGCGAACAATATGACATGAATGAACTCCTTTCTTGCGTCGTTGATGAAGATAGTTATAACGAATACAAGGCGGATTATGGAAAGTCGATGGTGTGTGGTTACGCACGCATTGGCGGGTTCCCATGCGGCATTGTTGCCAATCAACGGTGCATGACGCAAAAGAAAATGCCAGGCGGCAAAGCAGGACCATCGTCATCAGTCAACATGCCTGCCGTGATTTACACCGAAGCAGCAGATAAAGCAGCAAGGTTCATCATGGACTGCAACATGAAACGAATCCCACTGATCTTTGTCAACGATACAACCGGCTTTATGGTTGGAAGAGATAGCGAACAAGCGGGCATCATTCGCTCAGGTGCAAAAATGGTGAATGCAATGAGCAATTCCATTGTGCCTAAAATCAGTTTGATCATTGGTAGTTCGTATGGCGCTGGTCACTACGCAATGTGCGGGCGCGCATTCGACCCATTCCTGACGCTCGCTTGGCCAAACGCGAAGTATGCGGTCATGGGCGGAGCATCTGCGGCGCACACATTATTGCAGATTGACCTCGCTGCGAAGAAACGCCGCGGCGAAGAAGTTGACGAAGAAGAACGCAAAGAACTTCTTGCTGCAATCACTGCAAGTTATAACGAACAACAAGACATTTTCTATGGTGCGGCGAGGGGCTGGGTTGACCGAATGATCGATCCAAGTGACACTCGTCAAGAACTCATTCAAGCACTCACCATTGCTTCGTCATTTGATATCCAAGACGAATTTAAGACCGGCGTCTTGCAAACATGAGCAAGACGGTCCTCATTACTGGGGCGAGTAGCGGGATCGGCGAAGCGACTGCAAGAGCATGCGCGCGAGCAGGGATAAATATTGTTCTCACAGCAAGAAGACGAAAGCAACTTGAAGCACTCCAAGAAGAACTTGGCGGTACATGTAAAATCATTGTTGGTGATGTCACCGAAGACGGCTTTAATGAAAAACTTTTGAGGGCCTCTGGAACGATCGATGCGGTATTCATTAATGCAGGGCACGGTATTGACCAAGACACGCTTGAAACGAACATGAATGATGTGCGATCCCTCTTTGAACTGAATGTGTTTGCAACAGTTGAACTTGCGTCGCTGTGTGCAAAACAGTTTAAAAAGCATGGGTCAGGACACATCATTCTGTGCGCAAGTTGTTTGTCGAAGTTCGCAACGCCGAGTCACGGCGCATATTGCGCAAGCAAGTCAGCAATTGAAGCGTTTGCAAAATCAATGCGAATGGAATTGAAACCCTCAAACATCCATGTATCTACACTCCACCCAATTGGGACGCGTACTGAGTTTTTCAAATCAAGCGCTTCAAGAAGTGGCACTGAGCATTCCTCATTTGAAGAGCGTGCTCCATCATGGCTCATGCAATCGCCTGAACAAGTTGCAAACGCAGTCGTTAAATGCCTTCACAAACCTAAACCAGAAATCTGGACAAGCGTATCCATGCGAATAACAAGTACTGTTTTTGCTGCGTTTCCAAGAATTGCTCAGTTTTTTGCACTGCGTTTTAGTTAAAAAAGAACTGTCAGTCATGTGACTTATCAAATTTACTTGATTCAACTCCCTTTTTAAGTATGTTAGAGAGGCACATGCTCTATCGTCACGCAATCCTAGGGTTAACTGTTTGCTTATCCTTAACATGTCAGTCGACTGCTGATGATGAAAGCATGGCTTCTATTGCCAATGCACTTCGTAACGATGCAAGACTTGTCTGTATCGGAGATTCGTTGAGCACAACTTTTTACAGTAGGATTGGACCAGCAAGCCTTATGGCTTGGCCAATCAAAAACGTTACTGCAATTGGGGGCGGCGCAGGAGCTGAGGCGCAGATTGTCTCGTGTAATAGCTTGTGTTCTCCAGTCGCAAGAGTGCTTGCATCAGACGAGCTTGGCTACACTGTTGAACGTCAAACAAGTAAACAACAATTTTTTACCCTTCCTGTTCGCGGTTTGAAAGAAATATATGGCAATCAAAGTTTTACTTCTGGCTCAAATGGGACACTGTTTGAATTCAACTTAAATGTAGAACCGCTTCAAGCAAGCGTCAGTGGACCGTTCCTTAACACAGACGACGAAATGAAGTTTCGATATCTCTACCGCGCACCAAGTCACAGCGACCTTCACATAAACAACTTATCAATTCGTGACAACGATGCGCTTATGATCACATTTAGCCCTGAACAGTTTGCACGCAAATTGTGGCACTACGGAGAAGAACCAGACGGGCTTGGGCGTTCTGCAATCTCATCTCAAATGAATGCTTGCGCTAGCGATATTCCAGCAAACAATCATTTGTACGACTCTGCAAGAGTTGTGGTTGCTGAGTACACCCCCATTCAACATTCAAATCGTTATGTGCAAGTTGCTGGCGGCATCTACTACAAAACCGATGATGCAAAAAGACCTAGAAAAGGACTCTACTTTTCTTCTCTTTCAGATAATAGTTGGAGTTACTCTGGTTTTTGTAGTGATGCAGAAGGACAGGGAATACATGACAAACGATTTAGTCTCGAACAGTTCACGCACTGGCTCGATGTAACAACACTAAGACGCGAGCAACCTGTTGTATTCATGTGGCAATTTGGAATTGAGCAATTGCCTCAAAATGTTGTTCAAGCTCGTTATGAATCGATGATTGAACAAGCAGACGCAGGAGCACAAGCGATTGGCATTGAACAAACATATCACTTACTGGTAACGCCTTACATGATGAAAGTCGGTGGTTCAGCTGGACCAGAAGCGCACCAATACCTTCAGGAACACCAAACTGTCTGTGAAGACATTGCTCAAGAACTTACCCACGTCGCAGCAGTGTCCATCTATGAAGCAACAGAGGGGACATTGTTCATTGGCACGAATACAGCAAATGATTGGCTCTTTGAGCGAGGATTTAATGCGTTTGATTGTGGAAGTGAAACTTTCGCGCTTTGCGATACACACTTTGGAAACTTACTCGACGGCGGAATCGTACACCCTGCACACTCAGATTCAGCTAATTTTTTTGCAGCCATCATTGGCAATGAGATTCGCAAGAAAGCATGTCATGCAGACCTTATCCCAGATGGTGTAATCGGAATCCATGACTTTCTCGAAGTCATCAGTACTTGGGGAACACCAGATGGCGATGTTACGGGTGACGGAGTTACGAATGTCTCCGACATCTTGGAGATGTTCAATACGTGGGGCGAATGCTGGCCCGTTCAAGCACCATTTAGCACTGGTCAGTTTGAATAAGGTTGAATATCGATTGACCACTCTTTTGGGTCTGGTGTAGCGATATCTAACTGTGCTTTTTGCACGTCAGTCAACTCAGATAGTGTGACATTTTCTAGCCGACTTTGGCGGATTGTTCCATCTTTCTCAAGTGTTTGAACTCCAACTGGGAACCATGTATTCGGATCATAAAACAAATCGATTGTCGCCCACTCGCTATTGCTTTTAGGTGTTAATTGAATGCCAACGACACCTTCATCGAGTTTTGAGAGTAGCCCTTCACTTGGTTTTTTGACGGTAGCAACATCAAACTCTTTCAACACCGATTCTTTTGTTTGCTCTATAGGCAGAGGCACTGGACCATTTCCAAGTGCGAATGGGTCAAGTGATTTCGCGCTCTCTGGAGAAACGAGTTCTCGTTTAATGAACTGTTTCTGCTGCGGATCAATTTCAACAAACCAACGGCCTGAAAATACATATCGCTTATCGCGCGTTTCTTTTCGACGCCCAATGATGAGCGTATCGAACGTAATCGCAGCATCTTTGTGCCCGACGCATGCTCGGTACACCAGTGTTCCTGTTCTGATTTCTCTTCGTTCTAGAACTGGGTCGATCTTAACATACGTAATGTCTGCAGTTGCTGAAGCAACGCTAACCTGTTCAACACGTTCAAGGACTTGATGTGGTGTTAATGCTTCCACTTGAACTGAAAACAAGAGGCAGATTGCAGAACAAATGCTCAGCATGCCTTAGCACCCTCAAGCAATTGCACGAGTTGTAACCGTGGATCTTCAAGCAACTCATCATTCGCTGTTAATGTAAGGATGCGAGATGCTCTCACTTTCATTTTTGATTTCATGTGATTACTATCTGTATCGAGAAAATTGTCATAGACATCTGCAAGTTTAATGAGGCGCCCTTCCCAAGTACCATCTGCTAACTGCTTGTCATACGCAACTTCACGAATCGTTTCTTCAAGACGCATATCTTTCGTCATGACTGCAACTAAATCCGCGACTCTGCTTCCGAACAACTCACACACTTCGTCATAATCAACATCACAATCTTCAATGACATCATGCAAGAGTGCTGCGGCGAGTATTTCTTCATCGCTAACACCAAATCGAAGCAATATTGTCATCGCAACCCGAAAAGGATGGGCGACATAGGGCGTGCCATCGTTACGAGTTTGATCTTTATGGGCGTTTGCTGCGAAGCTTGCTGCTTTTTGCCAGAGTGTTGTCATGAACATGTTCCTTGTGAGAGTAACGCAACAGCGTGGACATCGATTGCATCAATAGTTTGGCAGCCCTCGGTTGTTTTGCCTTGGACATGGACTGGAGCACCAAGCATGGTCGAAACAGATGCATTGATTTCATTGCGTACACCCGCAATCCTTGGAGCATCACAGATGATTGTCGCGCTCACATTGACAATGGAAAAGCCAAGCGTTTTACTTCGCTCTAACGCGTGAGCCAAGAATGCAGTTGAATCAGCGTCTTTGTTTTCCTCGTCCGTATTTGGAAAATGGACTCCGATATCACCGTCCCCAATTGCACTGTAGATTGCATCTGTTACAGCATGGAGCAGTACATCGCCATCGCTGTGGGCAATCGTTTGCTTCTCGCACGCAATAGACACACCTCCAAGCACGACGCCATTGCCGTCCTCAAGTCGGTGCCGATCGAAACCATGTCCTATTCGATAATTCATCAGATTGGCATTGTACCCCCCAAGCCGTAAATGCCGATGTAAGATGACAATGATGCGTCAATTTCACCTAGGTCTAATGTCACTTTTACGGGCTGCCAAATGTATGTTCCTGGCGGAAATCCCTTTACTGATGGGCCAGACAGTGCCACAACATGGGAGTCAACGACAGAGGTTCCAAAGACGGTTACCTTGATTGATACTCGCAGTGGCGAGCATCTCTTTGTGATGGAGATTCCTGTCGGACAGAAACTTGTCATTGATTTTGTCACCGATGGTGGTAATAACGCCGTCATAACCCCTGACCTCATGATGTGGGAAGTGTTCCCTTCAAGCGTAAAATATGGTCCCCTTTCAAATGCACTCACAGTCCCAGACCGTTGGTCGCGGAAAATCATCGTGGATTTAAGGGACTCAGGCGAATACGCACAGCCAGCAACCGACCGCCCGCTTGCAATTGATGACATCAATGACCAACCCGATTGGTGGACTTCCGATGGTGGTACGCTCAGTGGCTCGGACCCAATCGATGGTTACGACCCATAAACCCCGGATTTACTCAAAATCTACGATTTCCTAAACACGAACACCCAATAGCTTTGCGTCTTGGGGTTGCTACAATATGGGTATGTCGACGACTCATACAACTGATGCTGATGCTGTATCCCTTTCTGGATACATCATTGACCCGCTTTATCAGCCCAAAGACGGCAAAATCGACCCTGAAATAGGCATTCCGGGCCAGTTTCCGTACACACGGGGTGTTCACGAAACCATGTATCGCTCACGATTATGGACGATGCGTCAGTTCGCAGGGTTCGGGTCAGCAGAAGATACGAATGCCAGATTCAAGTACCTCCTTGAAAACGCAAAGGGCACAAAAACCAACACAGGGCTGTCAACTGCCTTTGACTTGCCAACCCTCATGGGCCGAGACAGTAACGATCCGCTCTCAGCAGGTGAAGTCGGACGGTGCGGTGTTGCCATCGACACCATCGATGATATGCACCGCTTGTACGCAGATATCCCCGTTGGTGAAGTGACCGTGAGTCAAACCATTAATGGCCCTGCTTGCGTCATTTGGGCAATGTACCTTGCCATGGCAAAGGAACGAGACATTGATTGGAACTCGCTCGGTGGCACATTACAGAATGACATTCTCAAAGAATTCCACTCTCAAAACGAATTCATCTATCCACCTGAGGCGTCCGTCAAACTTGTCGTTGATACGATTGAATTCGCAACGCAATATACGAAACGATGGAATAGCGTTTCCATTTCTGGGTACCACATACGTGAAGCCGGCTCAACGGCGACCCAAGAACTTGCATTCACACTGCGTGATGGCATGGAATATGTTGAGGCATGCATGAAGCGTGGACTCGATGTAGATGCCTTCGCCCCACGCCTTTCATTCTTCTTCAATTCACATAACGAATTCTTTGAAGAGATTTGCAAATTGAGGGCCGCTCGAAGAATTTGGGCAACTGCGATGAAGGAACGGTATGGTGCAAAGAACGACCGTTCACTACTCATGCGGACGCACGTTCAAACTGCTGGCTGCTCTTTAACAGAACAACAACCGCTGAACAATATTGTCCGCGTTGCTTATCAGGCAATGGCTGGTGTTCTTGGCGGTTGTCAAAGTTTACATACCGATTCAATGGATGAAACACTCGGTCTACCAACTGAAACTGCAGTGAGAGTCGCACTCAGAACGCAACAAATTCTGGCGCATGAAACAGGTGTTCACCGCACCGTTGACCCGCTTGCTGGTTCTTACTTTGTTGAGTCACTGACTGACCAAATGGAATCGGATGCCAATGGTCTCATCGATGAAATTGATGGTCTTGGCGGCGTTGTTGCAGGCATCCACAAGGGCTACTTCAGACGCTCAATCGCTGAAGCGTCATATCGGTTCGGCCAAGAGATGGAAGCGGGTGATCGAGTCATCGTCGGTGTCAACGCGTATGAAGACGGCAACAATGACACGCAAGTGGACATCTTGCAGATTCCACACACGGTTGAGTCAATACAGTGTGAACGATTAGACACGTTCCTTAAGGAACGAGATGATGATGCTGCGATGAAAGCGCTCGATGCAATTCGTGATGCTGCGAGAAATGATGAGAATGTCATGTCTTCGCTCGTCGATGGCGCACTTGCTCGTTGCACCCTTGGTGAAATGGTTCAAGCGATGGCCGATGTCTTTGGTCGCTACAGCGGTGGACCAGAGTGGTAAACTAACCACATCGTGACACACCAACACCCGAAAGGTACGAGAGATTTTTTCCCTGCAGAGTTCGCTGCACTGCATCACATTGAAGATGCGTGGCGAACAGCATCGATTAACGCTGGCTTTGAAGAGATTGAAGGCCCTACCTTTGAACACCTCAACCTGTACACGGTAAAAAGCGGCGAAGGCATCGTCAGCGAACTATTCAGTTTCAAAAGAGCAGGCGGCGATGTCGATTATGCCCTCAGGCCAGAATTCACGCCGACACTCGCACGAATGGCCGCCGCAAAAGGTCGCTCCCTTTCACTGCCCACAAAGTGGTTTGGAATCCCAAGTCACTTCCGTGCGGAGCGCCCACAAAGAGGTCGTCTCCGCGAATTCAAGCAGTGGAATGTTGACTTACTTGGAATCGATGCTCCGTCTGCTGATGCAGAAATCATCGCAACTGCAGTGGCAGCACTTGCAACACTTGGCTTAACTAGTGATGACGTTGTGGTGCGTATCAGCCACCGTAGTGTTGTGACAAGCATGCTCCTTGAAGGCGGGCTCGACGAATCGCAACTCGACCAAGCCCTCGCACTGTTAGACAAAAAAGAAAAGATGGATGATGCCGCCTTTGCAACTAAGTTAGAAGAGGCTGGGTTACCTTCAAGTGCATTCGCACAGTTTGATGGCGACGCAGTCGTTTCACACCCTGGCCTTGACATTCTTCAAACTGAGTTAGAGCGATGGGGTGTCAGTGATTGGTGCGCATTTGACTTTAGCATTGTGCGCGGCCTTGCGTATTACACCGGAATCGTTTTTGAAATCCACGAGCGAAGTGGTGCTGAACGAGCCATCGCTGGAGGTGGACGATATGACAAACTCATTGAAATGTTTGGTGGGCCATCATGCCCTGCCGTTGGATTTGGAATGGGAGATGTCGTGTTGTCGCTCGTCTTGAAAGACAAGGGATTGCTTGAAGATGGTGATACTTACCTGCCAACACCAGAAGTGTTTGTCGTCAGCGCATCAGATGAAGGCGATGCACTTCTTCCGAGCATCGTCGCATCGCTACGAACCAGTGGAATCCATGCAAGGCAGTCGTACAAAGCAACTCGAAATGTAGGCAAGTTGGTAACCGAAGCCACAAAAGCAAAAGCGAAACATGTCATCATTCTTGGCGGCGAACTTGAACAAGGGAATGTGGTGATCAAGAACCTTGAGAGTGGCAAGCAGATTGAACTCGCACTTGATGCCGTTGTTGAACATTTTTCGTAATGGCTCGGCGCATACTCATCATGACTGCAGTTGATGCAGAAGAAGCCGCAATAGGGAAACCACGGGGCACATTTGTAGTTGCAGGAGGAATTGGACGTACCAATGCCGCTGCATCAACGGTGTCAGCACTGCTGAGCGATGGTCCTTTCCATTGGATTGTGAACATCGGTGTTGCTGGGGCATGTAAAGAGAGTGGACTTTCGATTGGTGATGTTGTTGTAGGCAGCGAAAGTGTGTACATGGAAGAGGGCTTACAAACCCCTGGGGGGTTCCAATCCATCGACGCAATGGGGTTTTCGCTCGGAAAGTTTGAAGGCAATCGAGTGCCTGCTGACTCGTGGATGCTTGAACAATTAGAAGGTCTTGGAACGATTGGGGCAATCGCAACAGTCGCAACATGTAGCGGAACAGACGAACTTGCTCAACAAGTGTATGAGCGTACCGGTGCTATTGCAGAAGCGATGGAAGGTGCCGCCGTTTTACATGTTGCTAAACAAATGAACACCCCTGCAATTGAGATTCGCGTCATTTCAAACACCACGGGCAATCGCGATGAGCAAGAATGGGATTTACAACTTGCGTTACAAAAAATTAGCGAAGTCACCGAGCAGGCGATTCAATCATTATGGAACACGAGCGAATAGCTCGACCTTCCTTTAAGATAGACACACATGGACTGGATGACCATCATCATATTTTCAATCTACATGCTCTTTGCAGCAGTGTGTGTGTTTGTCACGCTCGTGGGTTTGCCTGGCGGTTGGATTATGGTGACGGGCGCAGTTGCAATTGAACTCAGTGACACCCTCTGGGGTGGTAACGATACGTGGGGTTGGCTAACCATTGGCATCTGCCTCGGCCTCATGATTGTTGGTGAGATTATTGAACTTGTTGCAAGTGGACTCGGATCAAAGGTTGGCGGTGGTTCTAACCGCGCAATGTTTGGCGCTATTGTTGGTAGCGTCGTCGGTGCAATACTCGGTACACCGCTGATTCCAATTCCACTCATCGGTACTTTGATTGGCGCAGTGCTTGGTGCATTCATTGGCACAGTGCTCGTTGAACTTACGCACAAAGAACCCCCTGAGATGAGCCAAATTGCAAAATCAGCAACTGGCGCAACAATTGGTCGCATCCTCGGTGTGCTTGGCAAAACAGGCGTTGCATCAATCGTCTGGTGCGTACTCCTCATTTCGCCATTTGTTGGCGGTTAATGTGTCAATCGATAGATTTCATCAATCGTGGTGAGCCCTTGGGCAACTTTCGCAAAACCATCTGCTTGCAGATTCACCATTCCACGTTCGATTGCTAGATTTCGAAATGCAGTGATTGATGGGTTTCCAGCAATTGCATCTCTAAGTTCATCATCCATGATGAGAAATTCATACAAACCAACTCGTCCTGCATAACCACTCCCGCGGCATGATGAACACCCCACTGCGTGTGGTATCTCTTTGCACGCATAACCCTTCAAGAGTTCTTTCTCTTGTGCACTTGGTTTTTTCATTTCTAAGCACTTTGAACAAACTTTGCGGGCAAGACGCTGAGCAAGCACTGCATTCACTGCAGATGCCACAAGAAACGGTTCAATTCCGATGTTGATCAGCCGAGTCATCGAAGATGGCGCGTCGTTTGTATGCAATGTTGAAAGCACAAGGTGACCTGTCATCGCTGCTTGTATGGCAGTTGATGCTGTTTCATAATCGCGAATCTCACCAAGAAGCACAACATCAGGATCTTGACGAAGAAGCGCTCGAAGTGCTTTTGCGAACGTCATTTCAATTTGCTCATGCACTTGAATTTGCGTTATACCATCAAGTTCATACTCAACTGGATCTTCAACAGTTGAAATGTTTAATCGTTCGCGATCCATCTCTTGAAGTGAGGAATAAAGCGTAGTTGTTTTACCACAGCCAGTTGGACCTGTTACAAGAATGATGCCGTGTGGATTTGAAATTTCGCTTTGCCAGCGTGCTAGCGTCTCTTCTTGGAATCCCAAATCACTTAAACCAATGCGTATGTTTTTATCATCAAGTAAACGGAGTACTACTTTTTCGCCTTTTGGCGTTGGTACTGTTGACACACGTAAATCAATAGGTCTGCCAAGGATGGTTGCGCGAATACGACCATCCTGAGGAATGCGTCTTTCAGCGATATCCAAATTCGCAAGGATTTTGATTCGGCTCACAATCGCATTGTGAATAGATTGGTCCGCATGCATGAGGTCATGTAAAACACCGTCAATCCGGTATCGCATGATAGAGTCGTCAGCCCGTGGTTCAAAGTGGATATCAGAAGCATTCTCACGCACCGCTGTTTCGATCATTGAACTCACTGTGCTTACAACAGGAGATGAGTCAGCATCTGCAGTCACGGACTTTAAATCGAGGGATGACTCCATGCACTCTTCGGCAATGAATGTAGCATCGCTTTCAGGAATTTCATCACACTGCTTCTCTAAACATTCAAGTGCAATGCGAAGCGCGCGAGTGGTCACGAGGACTTGCTCAACTTGCTCGCCAATCACAAACATGAGGTCATCAACATGAAACAAGTCTTCAACCGTGCTTGCAGCAACCAAGAATTTCCCATCACACTTCAATGGAATGACGCGGTGTTCACAGCACCAAGATAAACCAATCCGTTCAACGATTTCTATTGCAATGTCGTCATCTTCAAGTTGATGGAACGCAAATCCAGACACTGAAGCAATGGCTTGTTGAGCTTTATGCTCATCAATGCCGGCATCTACAAGAAGGTCACAAAGCGACCGCCCTCTTGAATTCCTTTGGAGTTGCTTGAATCGATTCTCAATATCAGGAGCAAACTCGCCTGAGTCATGCAGCATGTTGATGACTTTTTGAGCAAAGGATACTGTTGGCTGTTCAGTTACTGATTGAAGTGGTTTCATTGGATGTAGCTTTCTGAGGCAAATTGCTCATAACCATCGAGATAGATTGTTCGCGTTGTCGCGACACCGTTCTTGTTTGGGATAGTAATGACAACTGAACTCGAATGAATCTCAGAAAGTTCAACTGTCAGGGAACCGCCTCTGAGCGAGATTTCATCGCCGATTTTGTAAATTTGTCCATTAATGTTCGCAAGTGAACGCTTGCCTCGCATCACAGATTGAACCATGAGTTGATGAGCTGCGAACTCAGCATTTGCATCTGTGTCCGCCTCATTGTTCCCCGCGTTCATG
Source organism: Phycisphaerales bacterium (assembly GCA_022447165.1). Lineage (GTDB taxonomy): Bacteria > Planctomycetota > Phycisphaerae > Phycisphaerales > SM1A02. The sequence goes on from JAKVBR010000005.1 coordinate 12,220, forward strand.
ATTGGTTCAACTGCTTTTGGCTTTGAACCAAATGCGTGTAAGGCATGCAGTGGTCGTTGCCATAACTGGACATCGCCTGACAATCGCGTCGTCATGTTGTCCGTTGAACGGCTTGTTTCATCAATGAGGCCTGCTGTTTTAGCAATCGCATCGACGCTGCAAATTTGATCCATGAGTGCTTTTGATTCTGCACTTTCTGAGGATTGGACTGCTGGGACGAATGAACGCATAAACATGAGTTCTGCGAAAAGCGCGATTGCTGCAATCGCTACGAATAACGTTGCACTGTTGTATTTATGTATGTATTGGAGAGTTGCGGTCATTATTCTTGCTCCTCTTGACGATGAAAGATGAGATGAATCACGAACCGTACATCTAAACGGTTTACCGATTCTCGGTGGATTGCCATACGCTCGATGCGTGACAATCGATTCATTTGCTCGAGTGATTGAATGAAAGCATAGACACTTTCAAAACTACCAGCGACACTTAAGTCAATTGGCATGATTCCGTATTCACCACTCTCTTTCGATCCAGAAGTTGTGACTGACTTCATTGTTAACGCATGTGCTTGAGCAATGTCAGAAACTTGCTCAAGCCAATCTTCTGCTTCTGGTGTTTCTGGAATGCTCTTCAATGCTGTTTCCGTTGCTTCCTCAATATCGCTTACCATCGAAATCATGTCGCGGTACTGTCCATTGAGTTCTGGAAAATTTGCAAGTCGACTTGTATGAACCCTTATTTCACTTGCTGTTTCAGCGACTGCACTGTTGATTGGCTTGTATGCCATCACCCAAGCAGCCATTGGGACGGATGCAAGAAGTACAAGTAAGGAAATGTAACGCTTTGGTATCGTCATTCTGACACCTCCATTGATAGGGATGCCCCTCTACTGACTTCCATGTGAATTGCAAACTGTCTTTGTGAATCGACTCGAGTTTCTTGTGCATACTGAAGCGATACATTTTCAAAGAATGGTGATACCGAAAGTGATTCGATATATGCTGAAATGATGCTGTCATGTTGTGCGATTCCTAGAAGCGTGATGAACTCAGTAACATGTACCACATCGTCTTTCATCACTCGCCTACGAGTTTCTAATCGAATGTCATCGAGTATGGATTCTTCTGGTAGCAACTGTGTCATTTCGCAGAGCAAAATTGAACGCGGAGTCCCATCAAGGTGTTCCTCGATTGCTTTTGCTTTTTCAACAGCGTCTTTCAATTCTTTTTGGACTTTGACATATTCATGAACGCGATGCTGAGCGTCATTCCATTGCTTAGTAACTTCCATGCTGTCTTCTGCGACACTTCGCCAGTTACCCATGCTCACAACGAATGCTCCAACAGTCGCAACTGAGATAAGAACGACAAACAAAATTCCAAACTTCACAACACGCTGATCTGTTCGAGCAACATGCCATGACTTTGGAAGAAAATCATCAAATGGATGTGTCATGCAGCCTCCTTTGAGAATCGAAGACACATGCCTGCGGCAGTCGTCCATGATGGACCACTTGCACATCCTTCAGCACCATCGATCCATGCTGAAGGGTCTGCAATGTAACCAGCAACCCCGATGCTTGATGCAATTGCAGCACACGTTTCAGTGTCACTTGCTGCTGATCCTGAGAAGATGATTCGGTCAACCGCTCGTTGCGGAAACAGCGCATCATGATGCTGGAGACAACGGCGAAGTTCCTGCTCTAGCGGACCATCAATGAGTGTGTTTGAAGGCATCATTTCATACAATCCTCGTGGGGGCTGTTCTTTTCGCCTTTCAAACTCTCCTTCTGGAGTTTGTGATGTTTCAATGCTTTCTGGGGCTTGCCAAGCATCTTCATTTGCCTTTGGTTTGAGAGACAATTGCCTTGCAAACACGCAGTGGCTGCCATGTGCAACCATAATGAAGGATGATTTTTCATCTAAATCGATGAGCATTGATGTTATTTTTTCATCTCCATCCCTTCGATAGAGATTGTCAAAAGCCCTCAAAGATGCATGAAGCGGTACTGTTACAGAGAGTACATGAGCACCCTTTGCTTCAAGTTCATCAACGTATATTTGAGCGACTTTCTTGTTGACTCCAACGCAAAGCAGTTCTTGTTTTGGAGCGTCACCAGTTCCTACGCCAGTCATTGCAACGCATACGTGCCTTGTTTCACAATACTCCCATTCGGAGCTATGTTGAATGAGTTTACTATTGATTTCATCCGCATCTTCGCTGTTAGAAATGCGAATATGCTGAACAAGCACATCCGATGCTGGAATGCTGATGATGCAATCTTTTCCTTTGAATGAGTCAATCGCTTCCTTCATTCCAAGTTCATCATGCCTTGAAACTTCAAGTGCCATATGAAGTGAGGGCTTTTTTCCGCTTGACATCTGCATCATGCGGACAGCATCACTATCAAAGTGCACGCAAATTGGTGGCGCGCTCATACGTCGTGTAAGCCAATGTAGTTTTCCCATAGAGACCTCACTCGGCACACCGATAACACGACTGAAGCACTAGGGTCGGGTTGTGAGGGTTACGCTAATCAGTTGCCTGAATTGACGGAATAGGGGTTTCTATCTGATAAAGCGTACTTTGCTGAAATCTGGAACAAGGGGTAATCCGAACGCTTTTTTCGGTGCTGGCCAGTACACGCTCCACGCTTTTCCAATCAACAGATCGCGGTTCACGAGAAATGGCGTATCATCGATTTGGGTTGCGACAAACTCATCTGGATTTCCCCAAAGTCGCCCATCAAGTGAAAAAGCGCTATTGTCACCAGCAAGCATAAAGTGATCCTCCCCTAACACAGCAGGCTTTGCAATGTGCGTGCCATATGCCGGTGAACCCGGCTGAACGATTTCTTCATTGCCTGGCTTTGTAGGGTTTTTTGTGGCCCTTGAGGGAAGAAGCGATGGTCTGTAATACAGATCTGTAGCGATCTCAATGTTTGAAACAGTGCATGGAGAACCGCTAAAGACCCATTCAAATGTTGGGGGGAGGATGTTCTGTTCCATCGCTTCTTCAACTGGTGTTGAATCAAGCGAGTTCGTTGCACGCCTGATTCGAGTGTCTGGTCCGAATTCGTACTTCATTGATGTAACGCGTTTTCGATTGATAAAGAGCACTAACTCTTGGTCAACATGCCAACACTCCATCCGAATTGGCTTGTGTGCAGTCACACTGATTGGCGAGTCGACTTCTACGCTCTCGACAACGCCGCCGTTATCCTTAGTCATCGTTAACCGTACAGTGTTGCCTTCGATTGTCCAAGCAAATGTGTGCCCTCGTGTGTGCAATTCAAACGACGCTTCCAATGCATCGTCATCTGGAACGATTGTCGCAGAAACGTTTAAATCTGACATTGGATAGTGCCTAACTGCAGGCATCAGCATGTTGTAAGGCACCCAGTCATCAAGAGGTAGTTGACCTGAATCCCACTCAAGCGTTGCTTTGGCAGTTGTATTTGTGCGCCATGAGCGGTCTTGAGTTTCCCACGCAGAACCAGGGCTACCCCGCCACGGTTGCCCTCGCCAAGGTCTTGAGAGTGCAAGCGTGTCAATTGGAATTGCATCAGAATCTGAAAGCGTACGCCAAAGTGCTCTTTGCACATGCTCTGGTTTTCGCTGAATGGCAAATGGTTCATCGCCACGCTTTGCGAAAACATCACCATCGACAATTAATATTGTTTCGCCGGGCAGACCGATGAGCCGTTTAATGTAGTTTGCTGCTAAGCCTTGTGTGTCCGTCGGATTTTTAAACACGACGACGTCAAACCGCTGGGGCTCAAAGAATGGATAGAGCGATTTCAGCACGAGTACTCTGTCACCCATTTTTGGGTCAAGTCGCTTCGACTCTGTTGCTCCAAGTGATTGACGCCTACCTAGAAGTGGGTCTAAAAATCTATCAGGAGAAAACGCACGAGCGTTATCGAATCCTACTGCGAACTCTTGACCGGTTTGCGGACTCTGTTTTTGCAAATGCATGCCACGCAGGGTTGGCGCCATGGAACCCGTAGGAATGACGAATCCTTCAACCACAAAGCCACGAAACACCATTGCAAGAACAAAGGCAAACAATAGTGATTGAAATGTCTCAATGTATTGAGGCTGATTTGGATTGGCTTGGCTCGATGACATCATTAGTTATTGTCGGTCTCTTTCTTGCCTTTTCTTCGACGGCGACGCTTTCTTCTTCGTTTTTTCTTTGGTTGTTCGCCTTCAGCAGTCGCTTCGTTCTTCTTCTGTTTCTTGCGGTGCTTGTGTTTCTTTTTCTTCGGCTCTTCTTTTTCAAAGAGAGTTTCGTACGGCTTTGGACAAGTTTCTGGGTCAAGCAGTTCTTCTAATGGAACTGCAATTTGGCGTTTGTCATGTTCAAGTTCAACAAGGACAAGTTGCGTGAGAATTTTCCCATCAATCACAATGCCTGGGCCTTCAACAGTACCAACCCTGGTCTTCTTGTGTGGCAAGTTCTTTTTGAGGTCACGGTACGTTTGGTCTTCATATCTGAGACAACACATGAGTCTGCCGCATCGTCCTGATATCTTCTTCGGGTCGAGTGTTTGTTTCTGTTGCTTTGCTGCCCGCATAGAAACTGGGGCAAGCACTTTCAAAAAGTTTTTACAACAACAGTGCTGACCACATCGTTCATAATCAGCAACCAGTCGCGCTTCGTCTCTCGCACCCACTTGTCGCATTTCAATTCTTGCTGAAAACTTATTTGCAAGGTCGTGGACGAGTGGTCTAAAGTCGACTCTGTCTTCACTTAAGTAATAAAAAGTAAGAAGTTCTTCTCCCAAAATTGGTTCGACGTCAACAATTTTCATTTCCAGTTGGTGCTCTTCAACGAGGAGTTTCGCTTCTTTTCTATACTCTTGCTTCCGCGATTTGAGTTGAGACATGTGATTCATGTCGTCGCGCGTTGCAATCCGCACGATCCGCCCGTTTGTGTGGAAAGGGAATTTCTTCCCGCCAGACTGCTCGATGTATTGCAACATCTCTTGGCGGCTGATTGACTTTCCGCACCCAGAGTTTGAGCACGTCGTCGTCAACATCTCAACAAGTTCTGTGCCACGATGGGTTCTCGCGACAAGTTTAGAACCACAGCCCGCCCGAATATCCCCTGCTTGTTTATATTCACCGACCATTTGCATCGAACCAAATCGGACGACCATGGTTTCAGGTGCCGTGGTTTGCGCGAGTTGCTCTTCAAGCGTGAGCGAATCACGATGAGAAGGATCTGCGTCTTCTTCAAATACGGGAAGTGGAAAAATGGACATTTGGCAATCGCTAGTGCGAATCGCCCATCAATTACGATGAAAACGATTCGTCGTTTAAAATCTCAATGTCGTCAGGAAGGGTATCAGTACCATCAGTAGGCGCCTGACCGTCTACTGGGTTTATACGCGATTGCTCATCCATTGTATCGGGTTTTTTTCGAGTTTTTAGGTCTTGTAGCGACTTACGTTGCCGTTTTGTAAATAGCAGGCGTATGGGAATTTCACTGAATGGTAATTCCTCTCGCAGGCGGTTCATGAGATACCGTTCGTATTGCCCTTCAAAGAGCGATGGTTGATTCACCACCATCGCAATTGTTGGTGGTTTTGTCGCGATTTGAGAGACATACAACAGTTTTGCGACTGTCCCTAATCGTGATGATGGGCCCCTGTCTTTGAGTACCATCTTGATAAAGTCATTCAAGCGTGAAGTTGAAACGCGGTGCTCAGACTGCTCTTTCAAGTTGAATGCCATTGTGATGGTGTCTTCAATGCCTTCATTTTCAGTTGAACTGATAAAGACAATCGGTGCGTAATCAAGTCCCCGTAACTCTTTTGTTAAATACTCAAGATAATCTTCAGGTGAGACGGATTCATCAACTAAATCCCATTTCGTCACAACAATTACGGTCGGTTTGAATTGCCGTTGCAGTTCTTGTGTTAACTTTTTGTCTACTTGTGAGACGCGCTCAGTAGCATCGACGAGGAGTAGTGCAACATCCGCACGACGAATGGATTGAAGCATTCTGCGATACGCATAATATTCAATGTCATCTGCGAAACTCTTTTGCTTTCGTAATCCCGCAGTGTCGATTGCAGTAAATGTTCGTTCACCAATCTCAAATTGAACGTCGACTGCATCTCTTGTTGTGCCAGCAATTTCAGAAACTATCACTCGATTCTCGCCAGCAAGTGCATTCACAAGGGAGGACTTGCCTGCGTTTCGCTTGCCTACGATTGCAAGTTTCAAATCAGCATCTTCAATGTCTGCAACTTCAATTCCTTGCACGCGTTCCCACATTCTGTCATTGAGATATTGAATGCCATGTCCACTCGTAGAAGAAATGCAGATTGCTTCGCCGAGTCCTAGGGCTGCTGCCTCATGACCGTGTGCTTCCCACTTTCGCGAGTCAACTTTACTTGCAACGACGAGCACCTTGTCCCCCGCGCCTGCTTTACGCATCATTTCAGCAACGGTTTCATCAAGGGGCGTGATTCCAGATTGCGCATCAACAAGGAACACAATCAAATCTGATTTTTCCATTGCTTCTTTGATTTGGAACTCAATGTCACCCGTTAAATCTCTGAGGTCTTTACCAGCATCGTCAATGTGTTCGCCTTCAACGACGTAAACGCCCCACCCCCCTGTGTCATGAAGTTCAACGAGCGAGGGTTCTGTGCCCTTGGGTGTATAGGATGGCGCATCTAACTCCAAGAGCACGCTGACGCGGTCACGGGTCACGCCCGGAGTAGGGTCGACAATAGAAACTCGTCTCTTTGCGAGTCGATTCATGAGGCTTGATTTGCCTACATTTGGTCTGCCGACTATGGCGATGCGAGGTAAAGACATTCCGGTATTGTACCAGAATCGGACTCATTTCCATACAATGCCCCTATGTCGACGAATGACGCAAATGGTTTACTTGTGGTGATTTCTGGCCCCTCTGGCGTTGGAAAAACGACCATCGTGCACCGTGTAAAAGAGACCTTTAACGCTACTTTCAGCGTTTCTGCGACGACTAGACCAAAAAGTGAATCTGAAGAAAACGGCATTGATTACTTCTTTATTTCTGATGAAGCATTTGACCAGATGGTGAAAGATGGCGAGTTTCTAGAGTTTGCAGAAGTCTTCGGATGCCATCGGTATGGAACCCCAAAATTGCCTGTGCTTCAAGCAATGGAACGCGGCGAAGTCGTGTTGTTAGACATAGATGTTCAAGGCGGCATCCAAGTCTTTGAAAACATGCCTGAATCGCTTCGTATTTTTATCATGCCGCCACACGAGGATGAGTTGCTCACGCGATTACGAGCAAGGGGTCGTGACGATGAAGACGCCATTCAACGCCGCTTTAGAGAAGCTAAACAGGAGATGGCGAAGGCGGAGGGTAGTGGTGCATACAGTGCTTTTATCATCAATGATAACTTAGAACTCGCTGTTGCTGAAACAATCGCCATCATCAGGCAGCAACTCACTGGGCAAACAACACCATCATGAGATTCGCTCTACTGCTCTACCTTGCGACGTGCACCTCGGTTGTACATGCCATAGATGTAGATACGATCTTTGCAAGGCACTTAGAACCCATCACTCCAATTGGTGGAGTTCTGTATGTACCCATCTATAGCACTCAAAGCGGTGAAGAATGGCCTGAACAAATAGAACTCCAGTGTTCAAATGGTGAAGTCATTACAGGTTATCTGGGCTGGGTTGAACCAAATCCAATGCAACGCAAATGGACCTCAGAAAGCCATCGCATAAGGCCCATCAAACCCACAGATTCCATTGATGGTCTGAGCAATGCTGATGCACAAAGCGGCCCTGTTCTTCTTGCGGAACTTGGCGAGTCAACTTTTAAATCTATTTCGTTCGGCGAATGCACCCTTCATCCTAAGTGGATTACAAAACATGATGAGTATCCTCAACTCAACATTGATAACGCGCCAATAGGTCAACACTTAAGCGAGTGGAACAAAGAAGCGCTCCCTGAACACAACCCCTTTAGCATGTGGCGCTGGTCCTTACTTGCGTCCACGAAAAATCAGCCCGTCCCTGCATTGGGCTACCCTTCACGGGTTGAAGCGCTCGCATCGAGATATACCGATGCGATTTGGAAAAATGGTTTCAATCGGCTTGCAAATGCAAGTAGAGGCGTCGCCGCTGCATGCAGAGATCTATTGACACTTACTGCGTTTGATGGAACACATCAGTTTGCCTGTTGGGTGACCAATCAACAACAACTTAATCTATTGGCTGGCGTTATGGTCGAAGACACCATCTCAGATGAAGAATGCGTTGCGCGTTGCCTTGCTTGGTCTGAAAACCAGAAACCCTATCTCTACTGGATAGAACAACTCTTTGGCGATGCTGTTCATATTGCATTTGCAAACCCAACACTCATGCCAATTGTTGTGGCACTGACTTGGCAAGAAGTCGACTGCATTCCGATGGCAGTTGAAGTCCCGCCACGGGCAACAGAGCGACTTTCATATGAAAGGGAAGCACGCATCGATCCATCTCTCTTTGGAGCAGTAACCAAAGAAACACAACTGCAGTGGCTTACCATTCAACTTGGCGCGCATGCAACTTCGCAGCCCTTTGTCCCTGAAGTTGTCATCGCAAAAACACCAGGCGTCATGCTTCCAGAGTGTTTACCACCATGGTCCCTCGATAGCATTCGAACGTCCGTACCAGACCGATGCACTTCACACTTGCGAACAACTGCTGAATTGCGAAAAGCACTCGGCAAATGGGAACTTTTTGTTTCTTGCTCAGGATTCAGCGAATCATCGCCGCCAACACTTCCGATTCATGAAGTCTTGGACGTGCAAGGTGTTGAAGCCGTTACAGTTTTCCACAAGGACAGTAAGCAGGCCTTTTGTATCACTCCCACGCACGGCACTTTTCAAGAGCCAAACGGTTGTCAAACCTATGTAACAATCAAGGATGAAGGTTGGTTTGCTAGAGTCGAGTTGCCTGAGCAATGGATGACAGATGGAATACTCTCGATTTTTGTTGCTCGGACGCATGGGAATTCCAACACAGTCGAAACAACGCCATTGCCATGTGTGCCTTGGCGAATCGAACCGACATTCATCGACATCGATTTAACGCAATGGGACAAGATTAAAAACTTCCCCGTTCAACTTCCCGCAAACGAAAGTTAAAAGCGAATTTGACCCATAATGCCAATGACGCCAGCTTCATCATAATTGTCGGTGGAGAGTTGGGTTCGGCTTTGGTCAACAAGAACTAACTTGCCGTTGTATGCGACGCCCCCGTAAAACGTGAGGTCAAAATCAGGTGAGATGTGACGCGTTGCTCTAAATGAAAGCGGCCACGAAGTTGCTTCGCCCGCTCCATTTGGTGCAATTCCACTGTCATCGAGCCGAAAACGACTGTAATCGTAAGAAATCCCTACACCAATCGTCCACTCACTGTTTGGAGTCCATACGAGTTCAGCACCAGTCTGGCTACCAAAACGAGTCGCAAGATCGCTTGTGACACGTAGGTTCTCGCTGATTTCCCAGTCAAGCACGATGACTGGAAACATGTATGGATCGTCATGGATTTGACCGAGGACGCCTACACCGAGTCCGAGGGTAAATGTTGATGAGTATCGCTGAATGAAGCCAGCTGATCCCCCACCAACGATACCATCCGAGAAGTCATGTTCAAAACTTGAACGAACCAACCCAGCAGCAAACACTGTTTTCTCTGGATCTACAGCATGAAACCATGAAACTGCAAAATCAACAGTGTCAATTGAACCCCACGGATTTTGCAATCCAAGACCAGCAACACCGCCAAAATCATAATCATCCTGTTGCACCTTGAACTTAAACTTCATGGTGTCTTGGTCCGACATCTTCTTGCCTAATCGGAGTTCAAATCCTCCGCGAGTAATACCAATTTCACCTCCATCATCAATGTTGCTATTGAATTGGTGTGTATAGAAAAAGTCTAGTTTGGAATCGAATGCTGCAACTGCAAACTGAGTTGGAAGAATGATGAGTGGGAGTGAAAGTAAAAAGCGTTTCATAAATGGACTCACTGGATATCTGTTGGCAAAGTATCAATAAGGTTTTGCAGAATGTCGTCACATTGAACGCCTTCTGCTTCTGCTTCAAAGTTCAACATGCAACGATGGCGAAGTGCTGGTAATACGGATGCGCGAATGTCATCGTAAGACACTGATGTTCGACCATCAAGGAGTGCTCTCACCTTCCCAGCGAGAACGAGTGTTTGTGCTGCACGAGGTGATGCGCCAAACCGTAAGAACGATTGCACTTGTGGCGTTGCAAGTTGTTCTTCCGGATGCGTCGCAAGAACAACACGTACCGCATAATCTTGAACGTGTTGGTCAATGGCTACTTCACGAACGACCGCTTGATATGTGATGATTTGTTCGGCGTTAAGCACTGGTTCAACTGTTGGGTTGTGCCCTGCCGTGGTGCGGTTCAGAATCTCCATTAACTCACTACGGTTAGAATAACCCACATGCAGTTTAAAGAAGAACCGGTC
>JAKVBR010000050.1 GCA_022447165.1 Phycisphaerales bacterium
ATGAAATCGCAATTCTTACTCGACTTACATCGTCGAGAATTGGTGGTTTTTGTTCCTTACTTTCGTCTTCCTGCATGTGATTCAATCGCTATACTCGTCCATACTGTATGGCAGAATCAACTACAAAGTTGCTGAAATCACTCAAGCAAAACATTGCTTCCGTCTTTATGGGCAATAGCACTGCAATTGATCGCGTTATCACGTGTTTGCTCGCTCGTGGGCATATTCTCATTGAAGATGTACCTGGTGTTGGCAAAACTGTTCTTGCGACTTCCGTTGCAAAATCGATTGATGGCACATTTGCACGCATTCAATGCACGCCAGACTTATTGCCAAGTGACATTACTGGCATCAACATGTTTGACCAATCATCTTCGTCATTCCAGTTAGCAAGGGCCAGTGTTTAGCAACATTGTTGTTGCAGATGAAGTCAACCGAACAACCCCGCGAACGCAATCGGCGCTTCTCGAGGCGATGAGTGAAAACTCCGTCACGATTGATGGTGATACGAAGCGTCTTGATTCCCCTTTTATGGTGATTGCAACGCAAAACCCGTATGAGTTTGAGGGCACATACTTTTTACCCGAGAACCAACTCGACCGGTTTCTAATGCGAATTCACTTGGGCTACCCTTCGCCAGATGACGAGAGTCGAGTATTGAAACAGCAGCCCTCTAGAACGCAACTCAGCGAACTTGCACCAGTGATGACTTCAAGTGATGTTTGTCAATTGCAAGAACAAGTTGAAACCGTCAAGATTGCCGATGCACTCATTGAATACATTATTGAACTGTCGACTGCGACTCGCAACGCTGAAGATTTACAAGTTGGTATCAGCACGCGTGGCGGGCTCGCTCTTACACAAGTTGCAAAAGCAACAGCAATGCTTGCTGGTCGAGATTACTGCGTTCCAGAAGATGTCATTGCAAATGTGTTGCCCGTTTGCGCGCACCGCATCGTAAGTCGCGCATACATGCAAGATGGTGATACCAATGCAACTCGCCGCATCATGCAACAGGTGCTTGAAACTATACCAATCCCTGCTTAAATTGACACTACGGAACGATGACGCCGATGTCTGGGAAGTTTCGGTAGTAGCCGTCATAGTCAAGCCCATACCCCACCACAAACTCATCTTCAATATCGAACCCAACATATTCACACGGCACACTCATCGCTGAGTCGATTGTTTTGCGAAGAAGTACGCAACTGTGCAGTGATGCTGGTTCTTGTTCATTGAGTTCTTCTCTAATCCGCGTAAGCGTCTTTCCAGAATCAAGAATGTCATCAACAAGAAGGACATGCTTGCCTTTTACTGTTGGAAGTTTTCCAAGCGTTGGATCACCTGTTGTTTCCATAGACTTCCCAACATAACTACTTGCAGTCATCAGTGAGATTCTGATCTTCTTGTTGAGGTGTCGCATCAAATCAGCTACAAAGATGATTGAGCCAGTCATCACTGCAACAAGCACAATCTCTGTCTCCTCATCGATTTCATTAAGGTCTTCCATGATTTGCTGGCCGAGTTGGCGAACTCTGTCTGAGATTGCGCCTCGTTCAATAAGAATATGGTCGATGTCTTTAATCATTGATGAAGTTCCTTGATTGCATAGATGAGAACGATAGCAGATGCTTGAAATTGATTATCTCTCCATCAATCAGACACACCCCATTCGCGCTCAACTCGTCATTTTCACCCATGTTCTAAAAAAGCCATTTTCGCGCATAACTCTTTTTTTTACAGGTGCTTATGGCGGTCGATTTGAAATCATTTGCGTGTTATGGTAAAATGGCATGGCTATGGCTACAACGAAGACAACTGCATCAAAAAGCACGAAAACAAAGTCAAAAACACCTAAAAAGAAGGGTTCAACTTCAATCAAGACTTTTTCAAGTGCTGTGAAATACCTCCTCAATCAAACTGACTTTGAGCGTATGCGCGTCGTTCAGTATGACGAAGAAACGTTCAAGCTTGACAGGATGAGAGACCTCTTAGACGCACTTGGTAATCCCCAAGATGCTGTCTCGATGATTCATGTCGCAGGCACGGTTGGCAAGGGTTCAACAGTCGCAATGCTTTCATCGATGTTAAGGGGCAACGGTTACACAGTTGGTGAATACACTTCGCCTCACCTTGAAACTATTCGTGAGCGAGTTGTTGTCAATAATGAGAAGATTGAAGAAGACGCTTTTGTTGCACTTCTAGGCGAAGTTGTCAGCGCTGCTGAATCAAAAAAGTTAGAGCCAACTTTCTTTGAGTTTATGACTGCAATCGCGTTCAAGTACTTTGCTGATGAAGCAGTCGATTTAGCGATTATTGAAACTGGTCTTGGCGGGCGATTAGACTCAACAAATGTCATTCATCCAATCATGACGCTCATCACTGAAATCGATTTAGACCACACGCATATTCTTGGCAACTCGCTTGAAGAGATTGCAAAAGAGAAAGCAGGCATTTTCAAGAAAGGTGTTCCGGCAATCAGCGCGGCTCAAACAACAGAAGTTGCTGAAGTATTGAAGGGCTGTGCTGAAAAAACAATGACGAATGTCAATGTCATCGGTGATGACATTGAATTCAGTGCGAGATTTGGCGGTGGCCCAGATGGCAAACAACATACTCGCATCTGCCTTATTACTGAAGAAACGAATTACATGCACATTCCCGTGCCACTTGAAGGTGAACATCAAGCAAAGAACTGCGCGCTAGCTCTCGCTGCAGTCAATTTACTTTCAACGATGAATTACACCATTGATGAATTGTCCACATATGACGCGCTTGCACAAACAAATGTTGAAGGTCGCATGGAAATGATTTGCCATAGGCCTCGCATTCTTGTCGACGGCGCGCATAATCCCAGTTCATTAACGACGCTCATGAAAGCCGTTGGTGCTCATATCCCTTACGATTCCATGGTGTGCATCTTTGGTTGCTGCCAAGACAAAGATGTCGAAGGCATGCTTCGCAGAGTAGGACTCGGTGCTGACAAGATTATCTTTACGAAAGCGAAAGGCAACCAACGTGCAGCAAGTCCAAAGATTCTTCAAAAGACATTTGCTGAACAAAGTGGGAAAATGACTCAGATTGCTGACACGCTTGAAGAAGCCCTTGAAATCGCTGCTCAAGCAGCAAGTCGAGATGATTTAATCTGTGTCACTGGCAGTTTCTACCTTGTTGGTGAAGCCAAGAAGTACATTAAGAAACTAGAAGCAAAAAGAAACTAATTCTTCGCGTATCATTCTTGACTATGGACACGCACGATCAGCAAACTAATGCGTTTAGGTACGGTTCAACCGTTGCAAACGAACTTGAATCTCGTTGGCAATCACATTGGCAAGCGGAGCATGTCTTCCAAATTGGCAATCCTGGCGACGAGGGCTTTGACGCTAACAAACCCAAGTTCTACTGTTTAGATATGTTCCCCTACCCAAGTGGAGCGGGACTCCATGTTGGGCACCCAGTTGGTTACATTGGGAGCGACATTCTTTCGCGTTTCAAGCGAATGAATGGATTCAATGTACTCCATCCAATGGGATGGGACGCATTTGGATTGCCCGCTGAACAATACGCGATTGAAACTGGCATTCACCCTGCAAAGACAACTCAAAAAGCGATTGACACTTTTAGAGCCCAACTTCAAAAGATTGGGTTTAGTTATGACTGGTCTCGTGAGTTTGCAACGATTGACCCCGAATACTACAAATGGACGCAGTGGATTTGGCTTAAAGCGTACAACGCATGGTTTGATCAGGAAACACAAGCCGCAAAACCAATCACTGAACTCATCGCGCAACTTGATGAGGGTACACGCGAATGCGAGGGCACGCCGTGGAATGAACGGACAGCAATTGAGCGTGCGCAATACATTGACGACCATCGTCTTGCTTACCTTGGAACTCAAGTTGTCAATTGGTGCCCAAAACTAGGAACAGTGCTTGCCAACGAAGAAGTCATCGACGGTTTAAGTGAACGTGGCAACCACCCTGTAGTCCGCAGACCACTCAAGCAGTGGATGTTTAGAATCACTGCATACGCTGACAGATTGCTCAGCGATTTAGAGGGTCTTGATTGGCCGTCATCAACACTGAGGATGCAACGCGAGTGGATTGGGCGGAGTGAAGGCGCTGATATTTTCTTCGATATTGAGGGTTCTGATCAGTCACTGCTCGTCTATTCAACAAGGCCAGACACTATTTTCGGTGCAACATTTATGGTGGTGGCGCCCGAGCATGAACTCATCCAAGAAGTACTAGCAAATCCAACAAGTGAATGCGACATTGATGCTATTGGCGAATATGTAAACACTGCAAAAAACCGTTCGGATGTCGACCGGATGGCAGACACAAAAGAGAAAAGCGGTCTGTTTACTGGGCTCTATGCAATCAATCCTGCAACGAATGAACGGATGCCAATTTGGGTTGCTGACTACGTGCTAATGGGTTACGGACATGGCGCAGTTATGGCTGTTCCTGCACACGACCAGCGAGACTTTGAGTTTGCAAATGCATTTGGATTGCCAGTGAGAGAAGTTGTCAAATCTATTGATGGTTGCGATGATGAATGTTTCTCTGGCAAAGGTATTGCGATTAACTCAACAAGCGACGCCGTCTCAATCGATGGTCAAGAAACCGATGAAGCCAGGCAAACGATCATCGAATGGTTTGAAGCAAATGCAATGGGTTCTTCCAAAACAAACTACCGATTGCGTGATTGGCTCTTCTCGCGTCAACGGTATTGGGGCGAGCCATTCCCGGTTGTCTTTGACGAGAATGGATTGCACTATCCTGTTAGTAGTGATGCACTCCCAGTTGAATTGCCAAAACTCACTGACTATGAACCCATTGAATCAGAAGACCCACTTCCACTGTTAGCGAAAGCAGAAGATTGGCTGCGAACAACTGCAGGTGAAGCAGGCGTTGATCCATCACTGCTTCACCCTGACACACCAGTCACAAGAGAAGCGAACACAATGCCAGGATGGGCGGGTTCATGTTGGTATGAAATTCGCTTCTGCAGCCCTCACGACAATGCTCGTTTTGTTGACAAGGAAGCAGAACAGTATTGGATGGGCGACGGCGTCGATTTATACATTGGCGGTGCAGAGCACGCGGTCTTACACTTGCTTTACGCAAGGTTCTGGCACAAGATTTTGTTCGACTTAGGCGAGGTCTCATCGAAAGAACCATTTACAAAGTTGTTCCATCAAGGCCTTTTGACAAGTTATGCGTTCCAACGCGCAAACAAATCACTTGTGCCTGTGCATCAAGTCGAAGAACGAGGTGACGTTTTTGTTGACACTGAAACAGGCGAAGAAGTTGAACGCGTCATTGCAAAGATGAGTAAATCACTGCGAAATGTTGTCAACCCTGATGATGTGATTGAAGAGTATGGTGCAGACACGCTTCGATTGTATGAAATGTACATGGGACCACTCGAAGCGAGTGCTCCTTGGAACACTCGTGATATTGTTGGCGTCCATCGATTCCTTCAGAGAGTATGGCGACTTGGTATCGATGAACAAACTGGCGAGTTAAGAAGTGACTTAGCAGATGAGTCCAATGACGCAGTCGAGCGCGCGTTACATGCGACAATCGCAAAAGTTACTGAAGACATTCCAAACTTAAGTTACAACACTGCAATCGCTTCGATGATTGAGTTCGTCAACACCGCAACTTCTGAGAGTTCAATTACAAGAGATCAACTTGCACGATTTGCTTGCTTGCTCTCTCCGTTTGCACCTCACATAGCAGAAGAACTGCATGCAAAACTTGGTAATGACACAAGCATTACGTTTGAAGCATGGCCTTCATTTAATGAAGCGATGCTCACGAGTGATGTCATCGAACTGCCAGTGCAGATTATGGGGAAAGTTCGCGGTAAGATTGAAGTGCCCGCTGATGCGTCGCAAGAAGATATCGAAACACTCGCAGTTCAAGATGAGCACATTGCTTCCCTCATAGAAGGGAAAACCATACGGAAGATCATTGTTGTCCCCAAACAAATCGTCAACATTGTCGCAAACTAAATGAACCACGAATTTGACATCCTAGCATTTGCAGGACTTTCAGCTGATTCCTCTTGGGTTCTTGATGAACCAGTCGTCACTGAGTTCAGAATCATTTTCACAGAAGAAACGTTTACACCAGAAGAAATCGCAAAAGCAATTGCGAACTTTGCAGAAGAGCCCATCGATGTTGAGTGGGTCGAAGAGAACCCTTGGGCAATCCGCGTGCGTGTTCCGTCACTTCCGACTGATGTCATTCTTTGGGAAGAAGAATTGTCTGCCGAAGTTAAATCTCAAGAAGGGGTTACCTCTGGTTCAATGCTTGCGATGCAAACAAAACTACATCCTGCAGACCCATTAACTCACTTTACAAATCTCATGCGACTCTTTGGATCGTTGCCGTTTGGCGTTCATTCAATTTGTGATGTTCCAACAGGACGGTGGTATCCAATGAATGTCATTGAGGACTTGTTCTTCCAAGAAGTTGATGCGCCAGAAGAAGTACTGTGGCTTACTCGGCTTATTGAAGCGCCAGAAGATGTTGAACCAGAAGAGCGTTGGGCTTGGATTTCAACACATGGTCTAGAGCGATGCGGGAAAGTTGAACTTGAAATGCTTGGGGTCCCTGCAGTGCTATCAACAGAAGGCGTGCATTGCGTGGATGGACTTGCAGCGCTTACACTTGAACAAGATCTTCCGCAGGTTGGACAGAACTTTACAATCGGTCATGGATTGAATCTCTCACTCATCGAAGTGCCTGAAGCACTCAAAATGCTTGGGAAGGACATGCCGGGTCATGATGAACGCCTCTTTAGAAGCGCAGTGTTGACCTCGGAAAACCACTCCCTTCTCTGCCCGCTTCAAACGCTCGAACTCTTACGCTCTTCCCAAACTGCGATTGCAAAAACAACTCGTTCAACAAACCGGCGACGCTCACTTGCCCACCAAAACTGGGATGCATTCCTTGAAGTTGCGAAAAGTGTCGGCCAAGGCGACCACGCCGCTTGCATGGTCCAAGTGCCTTGGACAAACAATGATGAATCGGATGCGCCTCGAGAGTATCTCTGGTTTACAGTTGACTGCGTAAATGAGCATAACATTGAAACAACCCTTGCACATCAGCCGCATGTTGTTGACACACTTAACCAAGGGCATCAAGAAACATTTGTGCGCGATGACATCACCGACTGGGTTGTACTTACGCCAGTTGGACCCCTAGGTCCAAGTGATATGGAATCAATCGAACTCTTTACAGAGCAAATACAAAGTTAACGATTGAAACAACGATTGAAACCAGGAAGCTTCCAACCATCCAAATTGCAACCACGATTGCGAGAACTTTAAAAAATCGATGCATCATGCTTGGTCGATATGGTTCATCTGAACCCTCTGGGCTTAACTCCTCCCAATCAATATCGATTGAATGCCGCTTGTTTTCGTGCAAAATTTGTTTCGCTCGTTCAACATCATCCCTAGCGACTTGAAGTGGCACGCCGCTTGTTCCACCACTGAGTGGAACGCCAATACCAATCGTCGGCGTTGCAAACACAAACGCTTCGATCCCATTGTCCTTTAACACAATGGCAAGGACATTTGCTTCAAACTCTGTTGCGGGCGTGATGATTGTGACAAGATCATCGCTCATGCAAAACTATCCTCTCCCTCTCTTGGGGGTTGAATCACTTCAATCACCCTGTCTATGCGAGGTGTAAGCCACTTTACTTTTTGCTCGACCATCTTCAAAAAGGAAGAGCCAGCAATTGTTCCAAACTTGCCATGCTGTTGAATTGGGACAATGCTTTCAACAATCAATGCTTCAATCATCAGATGCGGAACGATTGCGAGTTCGGATGCTAGGAGTGGATGCTGCGTAAACTGATTATAGGATTGAACCATTGAGCGAATTGTTCTACCCCTGAAGCCCTCGCCCCACGATTCAATCTTTTCAAGTTCACCCATTCGCATTGAAAACTGTAACGCGCCATTAGCAATATCAGTAATGCGGGGGCTGTAACGGATTGAATCGAAATCAATCACCGCAATGATTTCGTCGTCTTTGTACAGCATATTCCCGGGATGCCAGTCACCATGCACAACACAGTGTGGGAGTGACGTGAGTTCTACTCTCTCTACTGCTTCATAGGATTGTTGGTAAGCATGAGCCAGAAACTCAATCGTTTGGTCGAATCCACTTAACTGGGATTCGCTCTCATGAGATTTGAGCACGCCTTTTAACTCTTCAAGCACTTCGTACACTCTAGAACCAACGTGATACGTTCTTCGTTGCATTGATGGTTCTTTAGGGTACATCCTCAGCAAGTCATGAAAGTGCGCAAGGACGCGGCCCGCTTCGGCTGCCTGAGGGTTTGTTTTATCAAATCGAGAGCCCTGAATGTACTTAAAGAGTTCATACACTCGCCCTTCATGTTCGACGATGGTCTCCCCGTCAATGGTATGAATGAGCCCTGCTACGGGGAACCTGTGACCTGCAAGTTGTTCTTGCACACTGTGCGCAATGACAACTTGCTCAAGTGCATCCTGCCCAAGTGCTCGCCGCTTCAACAGAAAGCGACCAACACTCGTGTTCACGATAAGTTTTGGCGATTGGCGAGAGCCCCTTCGATAATCAAGAATCCTGTCGATTGTTCCAATCTCAAATCGACTGAGCACAATGGCTAAATCTTGCCCCTTGATTTCTTCAACAACAACATCGCCCTTTGAATGCGGGCCTATGCGAGGCATTTGATTGAGTTGGTCTTCTTGATTTGGAGTTAACGACACGACTGCATTTTATTCTGCATTTTGGACTTGTTCTTTAATCCTGTCGATTGCACCCTTGATTTCAACAATTCTTCGGCTAGTTTCACCGTCAAGGCATTTACTAGCGATGGTATTTGCTTCTCTGAGCATCTCTTGAGCAAGAAAATCGAGCGTTCTTCCAACTGGCTCGCCATCGAGCCGGCTTGACAACTCGTCAAACTGCGTTAAATGTCCATCAAGCCGTTTAATCTCTTCTGCGATATCAGTCTTTTCAGAAAAAACCGCGACTTCTTTGATGACATCTTCTGCAGCAACTGTTTTACCAATTTCTTCAAGGAGTGATTCCATGCGCCCCTTCAGCCGATGTTCATAATCAGCAACGATTTCAGGTGCACGCTCTTTGATGAATTTCAGATGCTCCCGAATGGTAGAGAGTTGCTGTTCTAAATCTTGCTTGAGTGCTTTGCCTTCCGTCGTTCTCATTTCAACGACGCCTCCGCATGCTTCATCAATGAGTTCAACAATGTTGGGCTTTAAGGAAGTGACGAGTGCGCCAGTTTGCTCTTGAATAAGAACTCCAGGAAGTGAAAGTAAGCGAGCAGCATCAATCGATAAGTCATCTTCAACACTTTTCAATTGTGATACATAGGATTTTAGGGCTTCGGTGTTTATTGTCGCTGCGGCCTTTTCTGAGCTGTCTGAATACTTCAATGTCAAAGTAACACTGCCACGAGCGATGTACGACGCAATGCGTTGTTCAATCTCAGTCTCTAACCCTTGAAGAATTTCAGGTACGCGAAAGTTGCTTTTGTAAAACTTGTTGTTAACCGTACGGATTTCTACATGCAATGACACGCCTTCCCTTACTGAAGATGCGCTGCCAAATCCGGTCATTGACCTGAGCATTATTCGTCTTCCGTTGTTGTTGCTGGCGCTGTTGATTCCTCTGGAGCAACGAGCTCCCCCGTTTCGGGCGCTACGCCTGGGGCCGTTGCTCGACTATCGACAAGATTTAACGATACTGCTAAACCAAGGAACAGAACAAAAGCAACAACCGTCATGTAGGTCAACGCATCTCCAACACGCCCACCAAACACGGTGTCTGTTCCGCCGCCACCTGCTCCACCAAACGCTGACGCGAGACCACCGCCTTGTGGCCTTTGGACAAGAATGATGAGAATCATTGCCACCGAGATGACAATGAGCAGTACCGTTAGGATGAGGAATGTATTATTCATAGTGTTTTCCAGTTTGGATTTTTACAGGTGGAAATTATAGCGAAGCTTCGATGATTGCATTGAATGATTCTGCCTCAAGTGACGCTCCACCAACGAGCGCACCATCAATATCTGGGCATGCAAAGAGGTCTTTTGCATTTTCCGGCTTCACTGAACCACCATATTGAATACAAATACTGCTTGAAACATTACTGTCAAAAAGTGAAGTTAGATGTGTTCTGATTGCCGCATGAACTTGCTGAGCATCTTCTGGGCTTGCTGTATGCCCTGTTCCAATCGCCCAGACCGGTTCATACGCAATGACCACATTTGTCATGGCGTCTGCAGATACACCATCAAGCCCAGTCGTTACTTGATTAAGCACAACATCGAGGGTTTTGCCCTCTGTTCTGTGTTCAATGGTTTCTCCGACGCAAAGTGTCACCTGAAGTCCTGACGCAAGTGCTAACTTTGTTTTGCAGCCTACTTGCTCATTCGTTTCGCCGATTATGTGTCTCCGTTCGCTGTGTCCAGTAAGCACCATCGTCGCCCCAACATCTTTCAACATCGCTGGACTGACTTCCCCTGTATACGCTCCTTCTTCTTCAAACCACATGTTTTGAGCGCCACATTGCACATGAGAAGCCCCAGTGATCGATTCAACGGCTTGTAAGTAGGGAAATGGAGGGAAGAGCACAACGTTTACGCCAATTTGATCGTCCGCGTATGTCATTGAATCAACAT
>JAKVBR010000051.1 GCA_022447165.1 Phycisphaerales bacterium
TAAGGCATTCTCAGTCACAGGATGGAAGATTGGTTGGGCAGTCGCGCCACCTCACTTAACAGAAGGCATTCGGAACGCCCACCAATTCCTGACATTCTGTGCCGCAACACCGCTTCAGGTCGCAGCAGCTGAAGCACTCCTTGCGCCAGATGCGTATTTTAAGGAGTATACTGCTGAATACACTGAACGCAGAAATGTGCTCGTAGAGGGGCTAAGCGTAGCGGGCTTCCGAGTTGAACCGCCCGCAGGCACATACTTTGTCCTTGCAAATCACACGCCATTTGGATTCGATGACGATGTTGCATTTTGTCATCACCTCGCTCAGTCCTGCAAAGTCGTTGGCATCCCGCCCACTGCGTTCTATGCCCAGAGTAACGATGGGCAACAATATGTCCGATTTGCGTTCTGTAAAGGCGTTGAAACACTAAAAAATGCGGTTGAACGCCTTCAAACACTGCGTGATGGGGTTGGCGTTTAGGGCGAATTTTGCTATCATGCCCCGTTCCCCAAAACGGTAGGAGCCAAATCATGTACGCAATCGTAGAAGACAGTGGAACTCAAATCAAAGTCAGCACAGGAGACGTCTTAAAGGTCGATCTTCGAGATGTTGAGGGCGATACCATTACACTTGAAAACGTACTTATGATTGGCGGCGAAGGCGAGCCAACACTCGGTACACCGTATGTCGAAGGCGCTACAGTTGCAGTTGAAGTTCTCGAAGAAGTCAAGGGCGACAAAATTGATGTCATCAAGTTTAAGAGACGTAAGGGCTACCGCCGTAAAACTGGTCACCGTCAACGTTACTTAAAAGTCAAAATTGGTGAGATTTCAGCAAAGAAAACCACCAAGAAAAAGACCGCTAAAAAGACGACTAAAAAGTCTGACGACGAGTAAACCTGTTTACTGATTCTTTATACGCTGGGCAGCGGCTTCAATAAGCCGTGCTATATGTGCATTTGGCTGGCTTCGGACGACGCCAGAGATTGTCGATGGGGAAAGTAAATCAACAAACCGTTCACTCTTTTCTTGTAACGCGATTGTGGCATCTTCAACGTCAAGGGTAATACCAGTTTGAGCATTCCCGCTTGGCCAGCAATATCCGCCACCACCATACACGCCAATCTCACCATTACTTATGATAATGTGTTCGAATACAAAATTCGTTGACGTTTCAGAAAGAGGTGTTTTGCCTGCTTCTGGAATCCATAACAATTGAATCTGTACGATTTGGCCGTGATTGAACTCGCCACTTCTAAGAGCGTCTTCGCTCAAATCAGTTATCCAAACAAACCCTTCGTTTGCAAATCCATCGGTACAGACAACGGTATGACAGTCGATCGGAAAGACGACTTGGTCAATACTGTAAGACTCAACTATAAGTGAACAGGCCGAGTTTGTGTTCTGAGCAACATGTGCGCAACCCAACAGCGAGACCATAAGACAACCAATAAAAGCGTTACGCATCTTTGTGAATTGACTTCGTTGTTGGTGTTGTTGTAGATGAATGAGATTGACCTGCGTAATCGATTTGCAAAAGTTCAAGTGCATTACGTTCGATAATTCCCTTTACCCGTGAGCGAGGCACCGCTGGAAGCGGAGTGCCCTTGATTGAAATATTGACGCTATAAAGTGACTCGATTGCTTGTTGCGGGGATGAAGTTGGAAACCCAGAGCCGAACAACAGGCGGTCAATCACACCGAGTGATGATGCTGTAGAAAGCGCGTTATACACCTGCCATGGCCGCGTTGCGATTCCAGAAACTTCAGCAAATACATGTTCATGTTTTCCTGCAAGAACAAGCATCTCATCAATCCATGGATAACCCATTTGTGTAAAGACAATTCGGAGTTCAGGATATGTTCGTGCGACTTCATCCCAATGTACTGGACGAGCAAACTCAAGAATCGCTGATGCTGGAATTGGATTCGGCATCGTGACAATGACCGGTAGTTTTTCTTGACAGCAGTGATCATAAATCTTCATCGCACTGGAATGCGTGGGGTGAAAACCTGCAAGTGCAGGTGAAACACAAACGCCTGCAAGCCCTAAGCGTTGGGCAATCTCGAGATCTTGTTTTGAAGACTCAGACATAGGGTCAATGCCAGCAATTCCAATACGCCTGTCAGAATCTCTGCTCACAAACTCAGCAATTAGTTCATTTGGGACGTAAGCGCCTGCTAAATCAGCTCGATGACCTAGAACAAGCGAAGCATCAATACAAGACATTGCACGACCGTGAGCAGCGGCATCCCCACAATCTTCTGCCCAATTCCCCGATCCGCCCTTTGATAACTTCAATGCAGTTTCCTGACCGAGTTGCTTTGGGTCAGACCATAATCGAGTATGACAATCAATAATCATGAGGCGCTCCAGTATGTGTGGATTGTATCCGTTTCTAAGGGTATCATCCATCGAATGCTCGAAAATGAACAACCTCAGGAATCCTCGCTAGGAACTGAAACTGCTTGGACGGAAGAAGAACTTGCTGAAAATCCTCACCAAGCATGCGACAAGGCGAAGCGCGTTGAAGCGATGTTTACAGCAATTGCTGGCAAATATGACCTCAACAACCGTTTACATTCGCTCTGGCAAGACCAAAGGTGGAGAAAACGTGCGGTGGAGCTCTCAGGGATTTCACAACACAGCACAGTTGTTGATGTTGCCTGCGGTACCGGAGATCTTTCAATTGCCTTTAAACAGGCGGGCGCAGAGCATGTAATCGGAATTGATTTTACGTCGGCGATGCTTGATCTCGCGCTTACGAAGTCAACGATTGCTGGAACAGATATTGTGTTCCAGCAGGGCGATGCTATGGATCTAAAGTTAGAGGACGAATCAGCAGATGTGGTCTCAATTGCATTTGGAATCAGAAACGTCCAAGAGCCAGAAAAAGCGATTGGTGAGTTTTATCGAATCTTAAAGCCCGGTGGAACGCTCGTCATATTGGAATTCTCTACGCCATCTAATAGTGCGATTCGATTTTGTAATGATGTCTACACAAAACACATCATGCCTTTTACTGCGACCCTGATCGCAGGCGATACGAGTGGTGCATACCAATATCTTCCTAAAAGCGTAGAAACATTTTCAACAGCCGAAGAATTGGCTGACTCAGTCGAACAGTGTGGTTTTGAGAAACTCCGTCAATTCCCACAAACATTTGGCGTCTGTACGATTACTCGGGCGATGAAGTCTGAGGCATAAAGTTGTTTGCCTCTTTCATGGCATCTTCAATTATCCTAAATTCGTCTACTGATGCTTCAATAAACCCTGAGCAACCAAGTGCATCAAGCACCTCGCTGTCTTCAATCACAATGAGTGCTGAAGTGATTGCTTCGCGAATCTCTTGGTCAAGTGTTGAATTACAAATCCATGGATTTGATACATCCTCAACGACTTGTAACACGTGGATATCTTCAAGGTCACAATGTTTTTGGAAATGCTCAGCAGAAATCGCGCCCGCATCATGAGTGCCAGACAACACGCTGAATACAGCAAAATCTGAACGGTCTAAATAATCGTGAGAACGTAAATTTTTCGCATCTATTCCAGCATGTAACAGTAACGCTTTTGGAAGGAACGAGCCAGTGCTAGAAAGAGGATCACCAAAAGCGAATCGTTTGCCCTTGAGATCTTCTAATGTTTGAATTCCACTATCTGCTCTTGTCACAATCAGACCATTGCTTCGTTTAAGTCCCTTGTTCAGTTCAACTGCAAGAAGCACGTATGGATTTTGCAATTGATTTGCGAAGACAAAGCCGCTTGAATCCACGCGAGCGAAATCAACTCTGCCTTGCTCAAGTTCACCGCGACCCTGACTGATGTCGTCAAACAATCTCAAGTGAATAGATACAGGCCTTCCGAGTTGATGTGCAATTGGCTTTCGAATGGCTTCAATGACAGGCTTTAACTTCTGGTACATCACCTTTGGTTTATCAGTTGGAAAAACACCAAAGTTAAGATGAAGCGTCTGGTCTTGAGCCATTGCAAAAGCGCAAAGAAGCCCAATTGTTGTTACTAAACGGAGCATTTCTTCATTGAATGATAACGCTCATTCAGAGATGTGCAAGAATTGCGTCGACGTTTTCGCCAGCATCACCAAAGAGCATCGATGTGTTGTCATGGAAGAAGAGTGGATTGCCTACGCCTGCATATCCAGCACCCATACTTCGTTTCATCACAATCACATTCCTTGCATCCCAAACTTCTAGAACAGGCATGCCAGCAATCGGTGAATTCGGGTCATTGAGTGCAGATGGATTCACAATGTCATTTGCTCCAATGACAAGCACGACATCAGTGTCACTAAACATGTGATTGATATCATCAAGTTCAAGGACAATGTCATATGGAATGTTGGCTTCTGCAAGGAGCACGTTCATGTGTCCAGGTAGCCTTCCTGCAACAGGGTGAATCGCAAACAACACTTCCTTGCCATCGCCTCGAAGTTGTTTTGTGATTTTCGCAATGGTGTGTTGTGCTTGAGCCACTGCCATTCCGTAGCCGGGAACGATGATGACGCGTTTTGCGTTCTTCAAGAGTTCTGTTGCACCCTCGGACTCAACTGCAGTAACTTCACCCTCTGGTGTTTCAACAGTTTCACCACCACCGCCATCAGTGCCAAATCCACCAAGAATAACGCTTGGAAGTGAACGGTTCATACCACGGCACATGAACAAACTAAGGATTGCACCACTAGAACCAACGAGCGCGCCAACAATGATCAGTAGGTCGTTGCCGAGCATAAAGCCCGCTGCTGCTGCAGCCCAACCTGAATAACTGTTGAGCATTGAAACCACGACTGGCATATCAGCTCCGCCAATTGCCATCACAAGGTGAATGCCAAGAATGCCAGTTAAGACCATTGCAATGAGCAGATACATAAAGGACTGCTCATGGTGCCCCATGAATTGATAACCGAGCCAAATCGTTACGATGAATGCAATGAGATTGAGCACATGCCTTGCTGGAAGGATGAGTGGTTTGCCTGACATTTTTCCATCAAGTTTTGCATATGCAATGACTGAACCTGTAAATGTGATTGAACCAATGCAGACACCAACAAACACTTCGATTTCATGAATCAGTGTTTCGATAGGTGTGAGCCCAGCAACTGAATGAGGATCAAGTTGAAGACCGAGACCAACAAGAACTGCGGCGAGCCCTACAAAACTGTGCAGAATCGCAACAAGTTGCGGCATGCCTGTCATTTGCACTTTGCGTGCTAGCGTCCACCCAATGATGAGAGCAGGCACGAGAGCGATTGCAAGTAAGCCATACGCATTCACTTCTTCACTTGCAGTCACAGCAACTAGGGCTAGGAGCATTCCAATGATGCCGTACCAATTGCCCCGACTAGCAGTTTCTTGTTTAGAGAGTCCACCCAAACTGAGAATGAAGAGAACCGCTCCGATGATGTAACAAATTGTGATTTCGCTTTGTGACATCTCTTTTATTTCCTAAACATTCCAAGCATGCGTTTGGTGACAAGGAAACCGCCTGCGATATTGATTGCTGCAAAGAAGACGGCAGCCATACCGAGGACCGTTGTAGCGTTCATTTCATTCGAAATCAGAAGAATCCCGCCAATGATGATGATGCCTGAAATCGCGTTGGTCACACTCATCAGTGGAGTGTGCAATGCAGGGGTGACATTCCAAATCACTTGCCACCCAACAAAACATGCAAGGACAAACACTGTTAAGTGGCTTAAGAATGATTCTGGCACATTTGAACTGACAAAAACAATAGCAAGCGCAGTCAATGCGAGCAGTATTGGTTTGAAGATTGATAGGGCTGACCTTTTGTCTTCTTCTGTTGCTTCCGGAACTTGCTTGGTTTCATCAACTGGCCTTTCGCCAGTGTCAACGGAGTATTTAGGACCGGGGTTTTGCGGTTTTGGTGGTGGCCATGTCGTTGCGCCTTCATGCGTCACCGTGCAACCGCGGATAATCTCGTTGTCCATATCGATTGCAAATGATTCGCATCCGCCTAACTCTTCGATGAGGTGAACAACAGCAGTGCCGTACAACCGGCTAGAGAGTGCAGCCATTCGACTCGGGAAATCGGTGTAGCCAAGAATCGTAACACCGTGATGAACTACTTTTTCATGTGGGACAGTCAGTGTACAGTTGCCGCCGCGCTCAGCGGCAAGGTCGACAATGACTGAGCCTTCTTTCATTGATTCAACCATGCCGCTTGTGATGAGTTCGGGTGCTGGTCTGCCAGGAATAAGTGCTGTCGTGATAATGATGTCAACTTCGAGTGCTTGTTCAGCAAAAAGTTTAAGTTCTGCTTTTAAAAACTCTTCCGACATTGTTTTCGCATATCCGCCGCTTCCTTCGCCGTCCTCAGTTGGGAAGTCGAGTTGCAAAAACTCTCCGCCAAGAGATTCGACTTGTTCTCGAACGGCAAGCCGTGTGTCAAACGCACGAACAATTGCGCCAAGTCCCTTTGCAGTACCAAGTGATGCAAGACCAGCAACGCCGCCACCAATGATGAGCACTTTTGCAGGGTCAATTTTACCTGCAGCGGTGATTTGTCCTGTGAAGAAGTGGGGGTACTCATTGGCCGCTTCGATGACAGCGCGATAACCCGCAATATTTGACATCGCGCTTAGTACGTCCATCTTTTGAGCGCGAGTGATTCGCGGAATGCAATCGACTGCAATCGCAGTGACATTTTTCGCATTACAGATGTTTAAGTCATCTTCACTTTGTGCTGGCCAGAAAAAAGAGATGAGCGTCGCGCCATCTTTAAGCATTTCAAGTTCAGCATGTTTTGGTTCGCGAACTTTGATGAGTAGGTCAGAGGTGCTCCAAACCGTTTCTGCATTATCAACAATCGTAGCGCCAACTGCTTCATAGGTTGCATCAGAATATTCAGCAGTTTCGCCTGCTCCACTTTCAACCTGTACATCAAACCCAAGTTTCTTGAGTTCACGTACGCTTTGCGGGACAAGTGCAACTCGTCTCTCGTTGTCTCTAATTTCTTTGGGTACGCCTATGAGCATATGAAACTCTGTATTGTAACCCTAACAAGGGGTGTGTCTTTGGGTAAAACTCAATTTAACGCTCATGAACTCCATTTTCTATCGTCTATATACAAGGATTGCACTAGAATAAATTCATTCTGTCCAAGACATGATTAAATTAGGAGATGGCTCATGGTAATTCTTGCAACAACAACTCAAGGCATAGACCCTGCAGCAGCAGCGGCGGTTTCAGCATTCTTCGTGATGCTCATGATTTTTGCTGGCATTGGTTTTATCTTGCAAGTCATCACCTGGGTAGGCATGTGGACAAAGGCAACTAAAGCTGGTCACTTCGGACTTTGGGCGTGCATTCCAATTGTGCAGTGCTTCATCTGGTCGCTGATGGCAGGAAAGCCCGCTTGGTGGGGATTGCTCTGGCTTATTCCAGTTGTCAACGTCATCATCATGGCAATTACATTACACAACATCTCTGTTCGATTTGGCAGGGGACTTGGAACAACGCTTGGTCTCATTTTCTTGCCATTTATCTTTTGGCCAATCCTTGGACTTGGTTCAGCGCAGTACAACGCAAACGCTACTTGATGTAAGGTTTAGTGTGGAGTCGTTTGAAGAATGACCATGTCGTGATACTTTTCACTGCGCGCCATAAGTTCTTCATGTGTGCCCTGTTCAATGATGGACCCCTTATCGAGAACTAAAATATGATCAGCATCTTTAACTGTGCTGAGTCGGTGCGCAATGACGAAACTTGTTCGATTCTTGAGTAGTTTTGAAAGGGATGCTTGAATTAATCGTTCAGAGCCAGTATCGAGATTGCTTGTCGCTTCGTCCAGAATTAGGATCTTTGGATCTGCGAGAAGCGCTCTGGCAATTGCAATGCGTTGGCGTTGCCCGCCACTGAGTTTCACGCCTCGCTCGCCAATCTCGGTATCGTACCCATCCCTAAACTCGCTGATAAACTCGTGAGCAGCCGCTTTGCTTGCTGCTTCTTCAATCTCTTCCTGGGACGCGCCGCGTCTGCCATATGCAATGTTACTTGCAATCGTTCCTTCAAACAGGAAAATGTCTTGTTCGACAATGCCAAGAAGCGTTCGGTAGTCATCAAGGTCGAGTTCACTCAGTGGTGTGCCGTCTAAGTAAATGCTTCCTTCACTGCACTTGTAGAACGCTGCAACAAGGTTACATAGTGTCGTTTTGCCTGAACCGCTTTGGCCAACAAGTGCAATTGTTTTGCCTGCGTCAGCAGTAAATGAAACGTCATGAATGACAGTTGCATCTGTATTCGGATAACCAAAAGTTACATGTTCAAACTCAACTTTGCCCTTTACATCGCTCGCAGAAACTCTAAGTCCGCCTTGATGTTCGTCGTGCTCTGTTGGCTCTTCATAAAGATCGAGTATCCTGTCTAGTGCAGCAAGTGAGTTTTGAAGTGCAGTTGCAGACTCCGCTAACGTTGCAAGTGGCCCCATGAGCATTGCAAGGTATGTCAAAAACATCACTAAGTCGCCTGCAGTGATTGCTTCGGCAGTTGTGATTTGCCCGCTTTCGATGAGCGCTCTGTCGTGAAGGACTTGCCAACCGCCATACCAAAGCAGGGCAGCAGTTGCGAGGGGAACCATAATCGACCACGCAATATCGACGCCTCTCGATAACCACCACGCCATGATTTCCTTGCGAACAAGCAAGTGATTTGAGCGAATCCAGTTCGCGGCCTCTGTTCGTTGTCTTGAAAAACTGCGTACAACTCTAGCCCCCCCAAATGATTCAGTGACCATTGCATCGCAGTGTTGCCGTGTTCCGCGAATACTTCTCCATAGTGGTCGAATGCGACTGATCCAAGTTCGGTGCGTAAAGAAGACAATCGGAAACAAGATGACTGAACCAAGTAGAAGCCGCCAGTCCACGATGAGCAGAATGAACAAGATGCCTAATAGTTGAATGATTGCCCGCCACGGGTTGTAACAAAGCCCGAAGATGAGGTCAGCAATGTTTCCAGCATCTTCTCTAACGAGCGATGCTGCCCCGCCCGAGCGTAGTTGATGAATGCGATGCAAGGGAAGGGCTGAAGCATGCATAAATGCTTTTCGCCGAATGTTCACTTGAATACGCTTCGTCGTTCGTGTTGCAAGCCAGCGTCCTCGAACAAGAAGAGCAAGTGAAACCATCGCAAGGGTAACGGTTCCTATTGCTATAACTCCAAGTAGCATTTCCTTACTCAGTAAACTTGGGAATTGATTTGTTATTGATTCTGGAAGTGGGTCATCTCCAAGGATGTTATCAAACACAACTTTGGTTGCAGCAGGAGGGATGAGCCCAATCGTTGCGCCAATTGTAAGAAAGAAGAGTGACATAAAAAGCGACCGCTTTTGATTGCCGACCATCGTTAAAAATTCTTTTAGAAGAATCGTGAATGAACGCGTGCGTTCTAATGAACGTCTGCCAGAATCGAGCGTTGGTATGTCACCATCTTCGATTGGCTCCTTCAATTTTTGCCTAAACGAAAGAAAGCGTTGTTTGCTCGACGTGTGCTGTTTACTCATGAGCACTTAACACTTTTGCTAACACGGCTTCAAATGAGTTTGAAATCGCGCCATTCGTTGCGGTGTAACATCCTAGCGATTCTGCTAACTGTAACTTTTGCGTTTCAACATGACCGCAGTACGCAATGATTGGCGATTCGGTATGTTCTGTAATGGTAGAAACTGCATCCTCTATATCAATATCTTCTTTGCTTAAGTCAAGAAGTACCGCTACTGGCTTTGAGGCGTCTATTGCATTGCAAAGACCTGCAACTCCAATTGCGCCTTTATATTCGTATCCAGCATGTTCGACTGCACCTTTCAGTTTTGCGCCAAAAAACATACTTGCAAGCGATGCGATTGATTCAGGCATTAATGAGTTCCTTGATACATGTTTGAATACCATCTGTGCCGCGATTTAACAAAACGCCAAGGTCGTTTGTGACATCGCTTGTATCAAAAGCGTTTGCAGGGGCAGGAGGACTTGAATCATCAATCGTTGCATCAACACCAAGTTCGGTAGCGATCATCGATGCCCAATCTGACCACCTCGCGTAACAATCAACAAGATTGTAGACACTTGGTGATGCGTTCTCATTGTTAATGCAAGCAACCGTTGCTTCGGCGACATCATCGACATGCACAAACTTGCCGCCTCCCGTGCGTTCATAGGGTTTGCCATGTTTAACTGTTTCAATGATTGGCCACCCAATACTTCTTTTAATGCTTGGGTCTATCCCGTACACGGCGCAAGGACGAATTGCGCTAAATTGTTGTCCGTGGCTTGCGTTTGCTGCCCAAAGGTGCGCTTCAATTGCCGCCTTGCATGCGCCGTATAGCGATCCTGGCCGAGTTGGATGCGCTTCATCAATTGTGCCCTGCCATTTATCATGCATGTGATGGTGTACTGCAATACTGCTCATATAGACAAAGTGTTTACCTTTGCTTTTTCTCAGCAGTTCGATCGAGGAATCAAGGTTTACGCGCAGATGGTCTTCAAGCGAACCATCTTTGAGCGCTTTCCAATCGAAACTGTCATGAATGACGACATCTGCGCCATGAGCCAGCGGCTGCTGAAGCGCTGGCGTACAAAAGCAGTTATCAACCACAAGCA
>JAKVBR010000052.1 GCA_022447165.1 Phycisphaerales bacterium
TTTCAAATGATGCCATATCAGATGTTCCAAATGCTTCTGCGAATGCTTCTTCAGGGTTT
The DNA here is from genome assembly GCA_022447165.1 of Phycisphaerales bacterium. Taxonomy (GTDB): domain Bacteria; phylum Planctomycetota; class Phycisphaerae; order Phycisphaerales; family SM1A02. The sequence goes on from JAKVBR010000052.1 coordinate 60, forward strand.
TTGCCACGGGCAATCATGAGTAGGTATTGGTTAAATTTTCCAGCGTGTCTTCCGTTTTCTCCATGTATGAGAAAATGCACCATCGCCCACGATTGACGATATTGAAGAGCGCCATTTCCGGCTCCTAGTCTTTGATTCCACTCCCTGTTGGACATTTTGAGAAGTTCTAAGAAGGGAATACAGTGATTACTTCGGATGTCTTGTTTTAGTAAATCTACCGACCCTTTGTAAACCTGCCCAGGAATGATTGCACCGTTAATGTATGTGGACGCTTCGAAGTACTCGGCGATGCCTTCATTCAGCCACTGAGGTATGCCATGCTGAAATCTGGAATATGCGAACTGATGGAATGCTTCGTGTTTGGCGACCCGTTCGAAATGATTCCATGATTCTTCTACAGTAACGGCAGTTACTTGTATGCCATGCCGAGTTGTAAAGAACATGCCTGAGCTGTGCTCTGTGACATTACTGTCGCCCCCTCGGTGGGCTTGAAGTGCTTCGTTGTAATCTTTTTTGTGCTTAAACACCCATGCTTCGAAGGTCGTATCTCGTTTCTTAGGGAGCATCGATAAACCGTTTGCGTATGCGCGGTACATCGCATCAAGGAGTTTGGCTGCATCTGCAGCTTCACTCGGCGCAAGATCAGTTCTCAATTTCCAGAATTCAGTGTTGTATTCAGTCGAGCGGTCGTGCCATGATTGCCCATGACCGGTAGAAACAGCCAACAGTACAAACATTACGAGCAAACACCGCATGTATACATCATAAGCTTTTTTTATTCTTTCTTGCCAAATTCCGCTTTTACGCAATGGTTCTGATCCGGGACCAGACCCTTGAGAATGGTTGTAAAAAAACGCGGCTGACGCCGCGTTTTTTTGTTTTATGCTCATTAGTACGATTTAGTATCGATAATGGTCTGGCTTGTAAGGACCTTCGACCGGAACATCGATGTACGCTGCTTGCTCGGCAGTCAATTCAGTCAAATCTATGCCAAGTTGCCCAAGGTGGAGGCGTGCAACCATTTCATCGAGTTTCTTTGAGAGGGTATAAACCTGATTCTCGTAGTTCGAGTGATTGGCGTGCAATTCCATTTGAGCGAGCACTTGGTTCGTAAATGAGTTACTCATCACGAAACTTGGGTGACCAGTCGCACAGCCAAGATTGAGCAATCGACCTTCTGCAAGAATGATGATGGAGTGTCCGTCACTGAACTTCCATTCATCGACTTGCGGCTTGATGTTAACTTTTTCAATTCCGGGAATTTGTTCAAGGCCAGTCATGTCAATCTCATTATCAAAGTGACCGATGTTGCCAACAATCGCGTTGTGCTTCATCTTCGACATGTGCTCTGCTGTAATGACGTTGAAGTTGCCAGTTGTTGTCACAAAGACGTCAACATTGCCAACAACATCATCCAATCGAACAACGTCGTACCCTTCCATTGCTGCTTGGAGTGCGCAAATCGGGTCAATTTCAGTAACCACAACTCTGCAGCCTTGACCGCGGAGTGCTTGGCAACAACCCTTGCCAACATCGCCATATCCAGCAACGAGTGCGACTTTGCCTGCTAGCATGACATCAGTTGCTCGCATGATGCCGTCAACGCATGAGTGGCGACAGCCATAAAGGTTGTCAAATTTACTCTTCGTGACAGAATCATTAACATTGATGACGGGGAACAAGAGCGTTTTGTTGCTTGCCATTTGGTACATGCGGTGAATGCCAGTAGTCGTTTCTTCACTTACGCCGTTAATGACTTCCTCCCATGGTGTCCAGAACGAACCGTTCTGTTCTTGAATCATTGCGAGCATGTCAAGAATGATTCGCTCATCTTCGCTTCCAGCACTGTCGCTGTTTGGCACTGTACCTGCCTTGTTAAACTCGATACCTTTGTGTACGACAAGTGTTGCGTCTCCACCGTCATCGAGGATCAAGTTTGGTCCAGTGTTATCACCCCAGTGGAGTGCTTGGAATGTGCACCACCAATACTCTTCAAGAGTTTCACCTTTCCATGCAAAGACTGGAATCCCTTGAGGGTTGTCAGGTGTGCCATTTGGTCCAACCGCAACCGCTGCTGCCGCGTGGTCTTGCGTTGAGAAGATGTTGCAGGAAGCCCAGCGGACTTCCGCACCAAGTGCTGTCAAAGTTTCAATCAAGACGGCTGTTTGAATCGTCATATGGAGCGAACCAGTGATGCGAGCACCAGTAAGCGGCTTAGAATCACCGTATTGATTCCGAAGTGCCATCAATCCGGGCATTTCGTGCTCAGCAATTTGAATCTCTTTTCGACCAAATGCGACAGTTTCAGGGGACAGGTCTGCCACCTTAAAAGGCATCGGTTCAAAGATGTCGAGATTTGTGTTCAAAAACGTCATTGCTTGTGTAGTTGTCATATTTAACCTTTGATTGCGTGTGGATTATTTTTGAGTTGGTTAATTGTATCAAAAAGGGGTCCTTGTGAGTCTTCATAAGGTGTTGCACGACTGTAATTGAAGTGTTGCAATCGGTCATTTTTGCAGCGAATTTGGTATGATGTGTGGCTTCAAACACGAGTTCTACACACAAGGAAATCACTGTGGCAGATTCATTTCAATGCAAAATCGTAACTCCAACTGCTGAAGCATTTTCAGGTGACGCAACATATGTTTCATTCCCTGCTTGGGATGGACAATATGGCATGATGAAAGGCATTTCACCGCTTCTTTCAACGCTCGCTCCAGGAACCCTACGAATCGATGGTGATGGCGGTAGTACACACTATCTCATCGAAGGTGGATTTGCTCACGTTGATGGTGACTTGCTCACACTCGTCACCGAAGGCGCTACACCTGCTTCAGAACTTAATCTTGAAGAAGCGAAAGCAGAACTTGCTGAGGCGAATGCACGAGTGACATCTGATGAAAAAGATCGCCTAGCAGTCGAACGAGCACAAAAAATCGCCACTGCTAAAGTTGCTTTAGCGTCGCAATCAGCGTAACCTGCACTTATGCCTGACAAACTAGCTGAGTCACCCTGCCAATCAATTCCACTTGAACAGCGCGTCGAATCGCTCCTCTTTTCGAGCGAACGCGCTCTTTCTGAAACTAAATTGCAAACTGTCCTTGGGCTTGAAGATGCAACTAAAGACATCAAACAAGCAATTGAGTCACTCAATCAATCCTACGACGAACACACGCGCGCGTTTAGAATCGAACGCATAGCAGGTGGATACCGAGTCATGACTCGCGAAGAGTTTGCGCCGCTCGTTGCTCGGTTGCACGCAGAGCGCCAACAACAACGACTCTCACAAGCAGCACTTGAAACACTTTCCATCATTGCTTACAGGCAGCCGGTCATGCGTGCAGAAGTAGAAGTGATTCGCGGCGTCGCATGCGGCGAAGTCCTCAAAGGATTAATGGACCGGCGGCTCATCAAAATCGTTGGCCGTGCAGAAGAAGTCGGCAGACCAATGCTTTACGGGACAACTAAAGATTTCCTTCGCATCTTCGGACTTGCAAACTTGCAAGACCTTCCAGATGTCCAAGGACTCACAAGAGAACCATCGTGGAAACCCGCTCCATCGGAATCTGCTCAAGATGCTTCTGCGCCAGCAGAAACTGAAGAAACAGAATCTAAAGAAACCACTGCAGAAACCAATGAGCCGGTCGCCGAAGCAGCAGTTTCAGAAGAAACTTCAGAGTAAGTCGCAACTCATTGAACAATCAGGATTATGCTGTGTGCGTAATCTATGAAACGTCCAATTCCAATTCACCCTTCGATTGTATTCGTCGTTCTGGTTTTACTCGTTGCGCCCTCAGCATTTTTACAACATAAAAACTTGCCGCTTCTCCTTTTTGGAGCAATGTGCATTTCATTTTGCTTGACGTTCATTTGGTCAAGGGTAGTCATTCGACATATTCAAGTCCGTAGAATCATTCAAGGACCTGCAAGAGCACACGAGCCATATGTGATTCGGTATGTCGTTACCAATACTTCTAAGTTCATCGCGGGTTTCAGCATTTGGATTGAAGAACGAGAATCTCAAAGGTCAACTTGGCAACATGCTTTTCGACATGCGAGGGGCTGGATTATGGAAGTGGGGCGCCGTGAATCTGTCCATGGAGAATCAATTTTTTATCCAATGCAACGAGGCGAATACACGTTTGATGCAATTCGTGTCTCCTCGAGTTTTCCCTTTGGGATGTTGAAGTCAAAACGCACCATAGCGCAGCCCGCGACCATACTTGTGCAACCAACTGTAGAACAACTCAAGCCGGATGTCATTGCAGCCGTGATTACAGAAGGCCCGCTTGGTAGGCGTTCAAAGCGCAGTGGTCGTGGTGGTGACGATTTCTTCGGATTGAAAGAGTTTACTTCGGGCGACCGACTTGTTGACATTGCATGGAAAACATCCGCGAAGCGTGGTGAACTCGTTTGCGTTCAACGTTCAATATCAGCACCGCCACGAATCAGAGTCATCTTAGACATGACAACTCCAACAGAGCAACTTGAATGTGAAGGTGACAAGCGGATGCTCGAAGAACAAGCCATTTCCCTTTGTGCTTCTCTGCTTACGGAGGCGTCTTCTCAAGGGCATGAAGTTGGTCTAACGATTCTTGGAGTCACTGAATCATGTAACGCTGGCATTCACTCTGGCTCAAGACATTTAGGGAAACTTTGTTCTTCACTTGCCAAAATAAAGCTTGATGAAGACCGTCTCCCAATGCCAGCACGCCTTGGATTTAACGCAACGCATGCAGGGCTCATCGTCATACGACCAGATCAAACAAAACCAATTCAGCAAGCCAAAGATGCTTGGTACTTTACTGCGAGTCAGTTTGAACATCTCAAAAAAGACAGTAAGACGGAAGCAGTCGCATGAGCTTGCTCCGTTCATATCGAATACTCAGATTCGCACTACTGCTTGTTGCAATTATGGCACAGTGTGTTGCACTTGGTAGTTTTTCAATCCTACTCATTGCAAGTACCCTTGCAGCACTCAGTTGGTATGTCACTGAGGGGCCTAGAGGTCGATCAATTCCGCCTTGGATTTCAAGGCTTCTTGTGCTTGTTGCAGTGATGTTCTCAGTACTTGATATCTATGGTCCAGTTGAAGAATTGCCCCTCGTTCTTGGAGGCTTTGTTGTCTGGTTGACCGTGATCAAAATGTACAGCAAGCGAACGATTGAAAACGAAGCACAACTCCTGATCTTGAGCTTACTGCTGATGGCAGTTGGGTCACTCTATGCAACAGATTTGCTCTTTGGCGTGCTCTTTGTGTTGTGGGTTGGGCTCGCTGTGTGGGTATTACTTCTTTACCAACTTCAGCATGGTTGTGAAGTGATGCGTGCAGAGCGTTACATGGCAGTTCCAGACGATACGCAAACGCCTTGGACACGACCAGTCACGGGTAAGAAAGTTAAAAAAGTTTTTAGAAACAACGCAATCGCATACATCACGCTCATTGTGATGTCGACGTCTTTGTTCTTTGTGCTTCTGCCTCGCGAAAAACAGAGTGAGTTTCTTGATGATGCGTTTTCTCACGATAGTGGTGAAGGGCGGATGGAGTTACAGCCCGACAGGGACATTGAGCCATCAGATCGTCAAGTCATGTCGATTGCAATAGAGGATATGAACGGTAACGACGTCTTCATGTCACAAGGGCTGCGTTTAAGAGGGAACGTGCTAGATGCATATGTTGGTCAAGGTGTTTGGGAAACAAGCAATCAAATTCCAACTTCAGTGCTCACGTCAAGTGATTCGTTTACACCGATTCGCAAATGGGGCGACATAGATCCAACGATGGTCATGCATGTTGATCTTCATCAACCCATGAGTAGGGTGTATTCAATCAATGAACCAGTCTCGATTGAAACATCGAAGCCATCACGCGTCGTGTTAAATGATGCCAACGGGACAATGGGTGTCGGTGTGGGCGCACCCATCTTCCAATCCTATACGCTTGAAGTGAATTATCAATCAACGATCTCTACACCAATGATGCCGTCAGCAGGAAGGTATCAAAATGAAGAAGTCAAGTTGTTAACTCAATCGATTCTTGAAAGCCATGGCATTAATGTTGAACACATTAAAAACGGCACGCAGGACGATCGAGTGAGGGCGGCAAACATCATTGCACAATTTTTACGTTCAGATGACTTTACGTATTCAACGGATAGTTCCTCTTTATCTCTTGCAGAACGGAATGCATACTCGCAACAAAACGACCCTATACGAACATTCTTGTTTGATGCGAAGCGAGGACACTGTGAGTTTTTCGCTTCCGCGATGGTTGCAATGTGCGATACAGTTGAACTGCCAGCACGAATTGTGACGGGCTACTTTGTAGACCGCTGGGATAATGTCAATAAGAAATATGTTGTACTCGACCGTGATGCGCATGCTTGGGTTGAAGTCGAAACATCTCCATTTGGATGGGATACATTTGAGCCCACGCCATCATCGGAGGGCTCGCCCACGTGGCAGGAGCCATTGACGATTTTACAAAGCGCAAGGTTCGCTTGGCAACGGTGGGAACTGTCTTGGCAATCGGGAGTGGTTGGTTTTGATTCAGCAGCTCAGCGGAGGTTATTCTCATTTGTTAAGCCGGAGTGGAAAGAATGGTGGTCGACTCAATTTGAAGTCGCAATAGATGCATCGCAGGCGACAGTTCGTTGGTTCCAGATTGGTGTTGGAGGGCAACTTTGGTTTACGCTAGTGCTCTTAGCAGTTTTGTTAACAATCATTGCGATTGGCATTGTGATTTACCGTAAGTGGAGAGTGCGTGCGTCTCTTCAACTCTCACATAAACATGAATACCGAGTACAAACTTCAAACGTAGAGTTTTATGCAGCACTTGTACAAACCCTAAAGAAGTTTGGTTGGGTGCGTCCACAATCAGTTGCTCCACTTGCATGGAGCAAGACGCTTCCAATTTCAAAAGATGCCAAGCAATCCTTAGAGTTCATCACGAATGCGTATTACGAAGTTCGGTTTGGAAATGCTTCGCTAACATCGACAAGGCGACGTGAATTGCGAAAGCAAGTTGAAGCATTCGAGGTGCTGATCAAAGGAGTGAGCAATGAGTGACTGGGTACCGATGGAAGAGGAGCAATCAAAGTTACAGATTAAATCGATTCTTGAATTGCTTGGTGATTCTCAGAAAGTAGTGATCGATGTGGGATGTGGCGACGGTCGTTTGTTGTTGCCGCTGGCAGTTGCGGGGCACATGCTTACAGGAATCGACATTGATGCCGATGCTATTTCTGCTTGTGCTAGAAAACTAGCAGACGCGTGCTTAGATGCAACACTCATCGATGGAGATGTAATGGATGCGCTCTGTGATTGCGAGCAAGCAGATGTCATTTTGATTTGTGGACAAACACTGATGCTCTTTGCAGATATCGATGAAGCAGTTGCTTTGTTGTCTCGTTGCAAGGACCGGTTGTCAAAGGATGGCATGGTCATCATTGATGATTTGCCCAATGACTTGTGGGGAGAACTTACGCAAGGCAGGTGGATGGAAGGCATCAATGAAGAAGGGACGATGCAACTCGTCTGGGCAAAAGATGACGCATGTTTTGCCATCCGTGAGGGAGATGCCGTGCAGCGTGACCACTGGGAACTCGACGAAACCGACCGACCGCTTCGACTCTGGACGATGGGGAGCATGCGTCTCATCGCCAAATGCGTAGGATTATCGGCACCAGAAGTGCAAGTTGAAGGGGCAGTTCTGATTATGCGGTCTGCATAAGGGCTTAATCCACAGTCACTTACAATCTATAGCAAGGGGAAGGTCTCAGCGGACGAGAAGGATGATGTCGAGGCAATGGTGCCCCGAGATACCACTATCTACGTCTGGAGACACGAGTTATGGCTGCTCATCGTTCACGAACCACTGGCTGGCGAAAATGCTTGCAACAACTTCTAGATCATCAAGGGTCACTGCAAATTGCCCTCTCGCCTAATGGTATGTCAGGGCGAGACTTTATATGGAGTGCAACGCTCATTGATTTGAATGAACTCGAAATCATTGTCGAGATGCCAACTGCAGCAGGTCAACCCCTTCCGCTAGAAGCAGGTCTTGGGTTAATAGGAATCATGGCAATAGGACAGAACCGTTGGATGTTTAAAACAATCTGTCTTGGTCAATTCATGACGGAACATCGGGGTAAGCAGAAAGTAGCGCTTCGATTAAAGATGCCTACTTCAGTGGAGCGCTGCCAACGTCGAAGGGATTATCGAATCAGCACATGTGAACTTCAACTCCCAGAAGTGCAATCATGGCCACTGTTAGATCCACGATCTGTAGTTCTACCTGAACGAATGTGTCAACTTGCTTATGAACAATTCGATTCAAACTCAAGCCAAACGCATGTTGAAGAAACAATGCCTCAAGTCGGTCCGCCTGCGTCAGCACGTATGGTGAATATCGGAGGGGGTGGTATCGGTTTGCAGTTAAGTGGTCAAGAGGGAAGCAGTGCGCTGAGGCATCGCATGCACTTTTTGAAATTCAGTTTGCCACACATCGATGGCCCGCCACTTTGCGTGACTGCAAAACTGATGCATCACCATCTTGAAGCTGGTGGAACAACATACATGGGTATGATGTTTGATTTTTCATTCAATCCATCACACAAGCAATTTGTTGTCACGCAAATCACTCGCTCTGTTGCTATTCAACAGCGGGAACAACTCAAGAGTGCGTCGTAAGCGTCGTCGTGAATTGATTCATGATTGCGGCTTTGACTTTTGATTCTTGAACTTCGTCTTCTGGAATTGAATCAGCAACAATGCCACATCCTGTGCTGTATGTTAAGTTTCCGTGCAAGTTGCAAGCGTCACCGTCGCCTTGAATCATTGCGGTTCGAATCGCAACATTGAGATGGAGAGATTGGCCAAAGATGCCAATTGCGCCACAATATGGACCCCGGGGAGAAGATTCAAGTTTTTTGATAATCTCCATCGCACGCACCTTCGGTGCGCCAGTGACAGAGCCGGCAGGGAATGTGCTCCGAATGACGTCAATTGCAGTGACATCGCTGCGCAATGTTCCTGACACTTCACCCACGCACTGCCAAACGGTAGGGTGACGTTCAAGAACGCGGGCAGCTTCAACTTGGATCGAGCCATATTCACACAGTCGTCCTAAGTCATTACGCATGAGGTCGACAATCATATGGAGTTCGGCTGCATCCTTATCTGAGTCAAGCAGTTCTTCGGGTGAAGCGTGTTCTGGTCTTGTTCCCTTCATCGGTCGCGTCAACACGCTTCGCGTTTGATGATGCGTCGTTAAAAATAGTTCAGGGCTCATCGAAAGTAAATATTTGTTTGTGTCAGGGAACTCAAGCCACCCTCCAAACCATCCTCCCGGTTTTTCGAGCATGTCAAGTGCAGCATGCCGTGCGTTCCCTGTAATCGAAGCGGTATATCTTCGGGTCATGTTCGCTTGAAAAATGTCACCTTGATGAATGTAATCGATTGTCTGTTGGACAACATGTTTGAACGTTTCGTCATCTTCAACTTCTAACAGAGGGGAACATTCGCAAAACGAATCAACCGACTGGCACGCCTCTGGCACTTTGCAATCGCCGATGGACCACCACTCGTTGTTGAGATGATCATACACAAGCGCACAGTCGCACCACACGAGTTGTGCCAATGCCCAATCTTGCTCGGGCTTTTCGCCAATGCACGGCTCGACGATATGTCCGCATTCATAACTGAGGTACCCAATCCAGTTCGGAAGAAGCGTAGCGCTACTTTGTTGTTTTAACAGCGTATCCAATTCGTCAATCACGTTGGATGAATGTGACACAAATGTCGGGCCATCTGCCCTTGCGAGGATGCTCCATCTCGACCAAGATTCATGTTCGCCATTTGCAATGAGTGCAATCAGTGGGATATCTTCTGGCCAATTCCTTGCAACTTCGCTTGGAGAGCCCTGAAGTCCGGGGATAGCAATCGCATCCTCTGGCAATACCTTTAACTGGTCTCTATTCATCACAGTGACACAGTGTACTTTGGTGTTTGGTATAATCCGCGTTCTTGCGCTCAAAAATACGGAGAACGCCACATGGCAACAAAACGCAAAACGACTCGTAAATCCAATCGTACTAAACAAACATACTGCTGGGGTGCCTTAAAAACAGAGGGCAATGCGACCCAGAAAGAATTGCTCGGCGGTAAGGGTGCGAATTTGGCTGAGATGACCAAGATTGGACTCCCAGTTCCTCCTGGATTTACGATTCCAACAACTATGTGTGCTGCATACTACGAAGAAGGTGGCAAGTTCCCAAAGGGGCTAGACCAATCGATTGTCAAAGCGATTAAGCAAGTCGAAAAGGAAACGGGCAAGCAATTCGGTTCACAGTCAAACCCGCTCCTTGTATCAGTCCGCTCGGGTGCAGCGGTTTCAATGCCTGGCATGATGGATACTGTGCTCAACCTTGGTCTGACAGATGAAGCAGTGCTTGGTCTCATCGAATTGACTGGCAACAAGCGATTTGGCTGGGACGCTTACAGACGGCTCATCAACATGTT
>JAKVBR010000053.1 GCA_022447165.1 Phycisphaerales bacterium
CTTCAGACAGGTACGCGTAATTCAGGTACGCGCCAGTGAGGTTCGCGTTAGTCAGGTCCGCGTCAAACAGGTTCGCGCCAAACAGGTTCGCGCTAGTCAGGTTCGCGTTAGTCAGGTTCGCGCCATACAGTAACGCGGTATGCAGGTTCGCGCCAATCAGGTTCGCGTCAGTCAGGGTCGCGCCAGGCAGGTTCGCGTAATTCAGCAACGCGCCACTCAGGTCCGCGTTAGTCAGGTCCGCGCCACTCAGGTCCGCGGCAACCAGGTACGTGTTAGTCAGGTCCGCGCAGCCAAGATAGAGTCCAGACAAATTAACACCTGGCGCTGCGTCCAGTTCTGTTAGTAACAGCGTGCCATTCCCATCGCAATCCTCATACTGATAAATATCAGCGGTTGCGGTTGTAGAGACAACAAGGCTCATCAATGCGATACATAATTTCATATTTCTCTCCTACCGTCACTATTCTGACATATTGGCCAATTGAAACCAAATGAAAAATGATTTTTCACTGTTTAAACTGTAAAATACACGGTTATGTATCTCGCTTTATCCATTATTGCCGCTGTGTCTATCGTTAGTGGGCTTTTTGCACTTGCGATTCGGCCAACACATCGCCGAATGCAATTTGCATTGAGTTTTGTAGGTGGCGTGATGGTCGGTATGGCATTGCTTGAGTTTATCCCTGAGGCCGCAATTCATGGTGACATTGACCGGACAATGCTAAGTGTCCTTGGCGGCTTCTTTGGATTGTTTCTCTTAGAGAGATTTATCCCATCGCACTGCCATGACATCGCAGAGGGAGATAGCCAAAGCTGCAGCCATGATCATCAAATTACATGGGCCGGTGCTGCTTTTGGCCTTACGGTCCACGCCTTGCTCGAAGGTGCGGCAATAGCTGCCGCATGGCATGCAGGTGGTTCCGCTTTAGGAATGGGTGTCGCCGCCGTGGTGTTGCTCCACAAGCCTTTTGATGCACTGACGCTAGTTGCAACTATGCGTTTACAGGAAATTAAAAAGTCCAAGATCATTCTTGCCAATGTGTTTTTTGGATTAACTGTTTTTGGCGGATCATTGGCAATGATGTTTATGGGACAAGTTTCAAGTGACGCTATATCTGTTGTTCTAGGTATTGCAGCTGGAATGTTCCTGTGCATTGCACTGACTGACTTATTGCCTGAACTTCATTTTCATGGCCATGACAAACTTGGGCTTACCCTAGCTCTTTTGCTTGGCCTTGGTGTTTCGTATGGAATAACCCTGACGCATAGTCATGATCACGCTCACCATGAAAGCCATCAACATGCAAATGACCATCACGATCATCACGACCACGAACATGACCATGTCCATTAAAGTCAATTACAATTAACTCCCTATGACGCAGACGACACCAAACTACAAAAAGACACTCAAGTTGCCGAAGACATCCTTCCCAATGAGGGGTAATCTTTCGCAAAATGAACCGCAATCAGTGAAGCGGTGGGAGAAGGAAGCACTGTATGCTTCAGTGTTGGCATCGCGGGATGAATGTAAACCATTTATCTTTCACGATGGTCCTCCATACGCCAATGGCGACATTCATGTCGGCCACTTGCTTAACAAAGTATTGAAAGACTTTGTCGTTCGTTCGCAATCCATGCAAGGGCAGCGGTGCCCATACACGCCAGGATGGGATTGTCACGGTCTTCCAATTGAACACAGAGTCATGACAGAACTCGTTGAGTCAGGCGGCATAGAAAAAATCAATGGTCTTGATGATGCATCACGGCGAATTGCGATTCGACGAGCATGTAAAAAGTACGCAGAAAAATTCGTAAAACTCCAAACGAAGCAGATGAAACAACTGCTGACACTTGCTGACTACGACGACCCTTATCTCACAATGAATCCGAGATATGAAGCAGGCGTTCTAGATGTCTTTGCTGAACTCGTCAGTAAGGGTTTTGTCTATAGGCAACTCAAGCCAGTCCACTGGTCAATTGCAAATGAAACTGCGCTTGCTGAAGCAGAACTTGAATATGAAGATCGGGAAGACCCCTCCGTCTTTGTACACTTTGAAGCGAGCGACAAAGATGCGGTTGCAACTGCATTTGGGGTAGCGCTTGACGAAACGCCTTCCTTTTTGATTTGGACAACGACGCCATGGACGCTCATTGCAAATATGGCAATTACAGTGTCACCTCGGTTTGAGTATTCGCTCGTGAAACTTGGTGACCGAATCACAGTTGTCGCAAGTGAATTGCTTGAACAGGTGGCTGGAAAAACTGATGCAACACCAGAGGTCATTGCGACATGTCAGGGTGATGCACTCATTGGATTGACATACCAACACAACATGTGCGAGCGTTCATGCCCAGTCATTGGTGGTGACCATGTTACGCTTGAAGATGGCACTGGACTTGTGCATACGGCTCCAGGTCACGGTACAGATGACTATATTGTTGGGCTTGCTCATGACCTTGACATTTATTGCCCCGTCCAAGCAGACGGTACTTATGACGAGACAGTTCCAGAGTTCTTGAACGGCTTAAGTGTTTGGGAAGCAAACGATGTCGTGATTGAGTATCTCAAATCTAATGGCACGCTCTATTTCATGTCAATGTACACACACAGTTACCCACACGACTGGCGAAGCAAAACGCCAGTCATTTTCCGTTCTACAGAACAGTGGTTTGTAAATGTAGATGGTGCACTGAGTGAGAATCAATCACTTCGTGAAAAAGCATTGCAAGCAACTGAACATGAAATCGACTTTATACCTGCGTGGGGACAAAACCGAATGCGGGGTATGCTTGAATCAAGACCAGACTGGTGCTTGTCAAGACAACGCTCTTGGGGTCTTCCAATCCCTGCATTTAAACAGCAAGATGATTCAGTCTTGCTCACAAGCGATACTGTCAACGCAGTCGCACGCGTGTTTGAAGAACATGGCTCTGATGCTTGGTTTACGCAAACTCCTGAAGTTTTGCTTGCAAGTTGGGACAACCCCGATGGCATAGACCTTGCATCGCTTGAAAAGATGCATGACATCTTCGATGTATGGTTTGAATCGGGTTCCTCTTGGAATGCAGTCATGCGAAAGCGAAATCAAGGGTGCCCAGTCGACTTGTATCTTGAGGGCAGCGACCAACACCGCGGTTGGTTCCAACTTTCAATGTTGCCCGGCATCGCAGTCACTGGCGAATCGCCGTTTAAAAGCGTGATTACGCACGGCTTCATGGTCGCTAAAGATGGCCGCAAAATGAGCAAGAGTGGTGGGAACGCGCTCTCGGTCGAAGAGCTCTTGAAAGATTATGGTGCGGATGTCTGCCGTTGGTGGGTCGCTTCACTTGCGTATGACAACGACATCAAAGTAGACCTTTCATTCTTTGACATTGCGGGCGAAAGTTACCGCAAAATCCGAAACACATTGCGGTTCTTGCTTGGCAATTGTGGCGAAGTACAAAGTGAACTGCCACCTCCTACATCCATTGATGGCTGGGCACTCGCAAAGTGTGCTGAACTTCAAGACAAAGTCATCAGTGCTTTTAACGCTTACGAGTTCAGAACCGCTCAGCAAGCACTGTACGATTTCTGTAACGACACGCTATCAGCGACATATTTGGCAGCAGTCAAGGACCGCCTCTATTGCGATGGCGCCTCTTCAGAAAGGCGTCTCCAAACGGTGTCAACAATCACGCGAATTTCAACAGTCCTTGTGAAGTTGCTCGCACCATTCTTGCCGCATACTGCAGATGAAGCGTGGCGTTCAATGCATGAAGATGCAACTTGTGTTCAACTTCAAAATTTTGATCCCTTTGCGTTTGAAGCATCTCCAGACTGGGGGACAGTTTTGGAAGTGAGAGATTTGGCACTCAAAGCATTGGAAGAAGCAAAGCAAGATGGCATTGAGAACGCGCTTGATGCGGGATTGGTTTTACCAAGTTCAGTCGATGCGTTTGATGTGTGTGACCTCGCGGATTTATGCGGCGTCTCACGCGTGCGTTGCGAAGGCGATGATGTCGTTGTCGAAGATTTGAAGGAGGAGCCGCGGTGTGACAGGTCATGGAAGCGTGATGGCACTGTGAAACTCAGAAGTGATGGCGGCATGCTCTCAGACCGCGATGCAGAAGCAGTTGGAGTCGAGTAAACTTCACATACTATGAGTGACTTTCTCCCCCAAATAGCGTATGAAGATTTTGCAAAGTTAGACCTTCGCGTCGTGACTGTGAAAAAAGCGGAACTGCACCCAGATGCAGACCGTCTGTTAAAACTTCAAATTGATGATGGTACAGAAGAAGGTCGCCAGATTTGCGCTGGCATGAAGGCCTGGTATGCACCAGAAGATTTAGAAGGGTCCCAAGTGGTCATCGTTGCAAATCTTGAGCCACGCAAAATTCGCGGCGAAATTTCTGAGGGCATGGTTGTGGCTGCGACACGCAAAAATGGTGAAGAGGCAGAAGATGTTGCCGTCCTTCGCTGTGACCGCGAAATGCCAAACGGTGCAAAAGTCAGTTAATTGTTTAACGGTTAAGAACCAGTTTCTTCGTTGTCAACTTCGGTGTTGCCACGCTTGAATTGATGTCTTTGTGCAAGCGCATCAAACGAGAATACCTGCGTCACTTCTTCTGCACCACCAAGTTCATCAAAAGTAAGTAGCGTTTGAAGCAAGTTCGTGTCTCCACCTGAGAGGCCAGTTGCAAGTTCTTGGCTCGCTGGCGTAATGCCAGAGAGTCGAACAACGACAAGTGACATGTTGTCTTCTGATGGAATCACGATGGTTCTGTTTTCAACTGGAAGTTCTGAAAGAAGCACGTCTTCAGAAAGTTGTTCTGCTGCATTATGAATAGCATCAACAACTGATGGGTCACTGAGCGAAAGACCATTGATGTTTGAACCCATTTCATCGATGCGAGCGCCTGTTCCAATTCGCGACAAAAGCGTCTGTGACATGAGTTGTCTTCGTGTTGCAGCATCTAAGAGTGCTGGAACTCCAGTTTCCACTCGTGTGATTGGTTGAGCTTGATTGACAATGGAATCTTGTGATTGTGAAACTGCGAGCAAACCATTTTGTTTTGCTTCGGCTTCAATCATGTCTGCCTCTGCTTGGAGTGTTTCCCAGCGAGCAATTCTGCCTAGGTCATACTCAACAGCATCTCTGACTTCATCGACTGATTGAGCACGGCTTGCAGGGGATGCTTCAGTGAGCCGAAAGATGACCAGATCATTTTCAGAAGTTTCAAGGACAGGGGATGCAACGGATGCTTGAATACCAAGGATGCCATCGCCGCCAAACTCTTTTGCTGCACGAACAAGTTCATCGAATCGCTTTGGGGTATCGCCTAAGTTTGTGACGAAGATGCCACCGAGAACGTCCATGTTTGCAGCGTCCGCAACGTGCTGATACTCAGCGGAAGCACCATATGCAGGAAGTGCAATCGAATATTCTGATTGCAACGCTTCGCCTAATGCTTCAAAACTAAATTGCTTTGCATCCCATTCTTCTGGAAGAACTAGGAAACCATTGATGGTCTCAAGACCTCGTCTTGGGGAGCGAAGGCGTTCGTTTGCAAATCGTGCAATCTGATCACGAGTGTTGCCTTCTAACTCATCTAAATATGCTTCGCTGACTTCACTTGGGATTGCAGCGCCTGCTTCAATTGCTGGGAAACGAGGGTCATTTTCATTTCTTCTCCAGAACTTCCGTTGTTCCTTTGTGGAAAAATCGTCGCTTGCTTTGGCAGCTTCACGGATTGAGTCGCGTGGAATTGTGAGCCACTCAACTTTGAAGCGGTCAGGCAGTTGATAGCCAAAACCGTAATCGCCTTCACCATTTGGAGTGTCAGCCCATTGTTCAAATTGCGTATGAATGGCATCTTCTGAAAAGGAACCATTGTCTTCTGGCTTTGCAGGAATAATAACGCTTTCAATCGCTACTGAAGTAAACAAATTGTCAGCAGCGTGATTAAGTCGTCTGTCAGAAAACCGGCCTGCAGTTTGATAGAGTTGAACGAGTCGCTGAACACCTTGAAGGTGTGCAATCGCATCGATAACAACACGCGGTGAGACGCCCGATTGCGATGCAATCGCAAGTAAGTTCTGCGCGTCGATGCCAACAGCATCCGTTGATGGTGTGAGCCCCGCTAAATCAGCTTCTCTTGTGAGCAAGAACCAATGTGATGGCGACTCTAACTCGCCAACGCCTGGGATTTGGTCGTAGATTTGGTCAATGACTTGTGACTCAAGAACGATTTGTTGCCAATCTTCGAATCCAACTGTTTCACCGTCGCCCACTGTTGCTTGAGTCGTGCCAGCGTAGCCTGCTTGTTGAGCAAGTTGTTGAATAACATTTGGGGCAAGAAACGCAATCAGCAATAATGTACCCCCAACGCCTAGAATCCAGACGCTGTACTTACGAAGAAACTTAAACATGACGGAGTCGCCCTTCTGTTCACACAGCTAATCGCTATATGAACTGATATACCTTAACGATAGAATTCGACAATGAGGTTTGTGTTGACATCAAATGGAATTTGATCAGGTGTCGGCTGTGTGACGACTGTACATGTCAACTCAGCTGGATTCACGTTGAGCCATTCTGAAACGATGTGACCAGCAAGTGTTTCCATATTCTGTCTTGCAAGGTTGTGTGCTTTTGGGCGAAGCGAAATCACGTCGCCTGCCTTCACTGCGAAACTTGGACGGTCGACTTTTTTGCCATTAACAAGAATGTGACCATGCACAACCATTTGACGTGCAGCCCAAATTGTTCGAACAAAGCCCGCGCGACGAAGTACGTTGTCGAGACGTTGTTCAAGCAGTTGCAAAAGCACTTCACCCGTGTTGCCACGCATTCGGCTTGCCTCAGCGATGTAACGACGGAATTGTTTTTCAAGAATGTTGTAGTGGTAACGAAGCTTTTGTTTTTCTACAAGACGAATGCCATAGTCTTTCAATCGACGACCACGAAAACCGTGCGCACCTGGAGGTGTGAGTTGACGCTTTGCAGTGTGTTTTGGAATGTCCGCAATTGGAACACCGACGCGGCGAGAGAGTTTGACTTTGGGTCCGAGATAACGAGCCATAAATGAATTACCAGTTCTTGAAAGAATCACCTGATTGGGGAATAATCGACCATCGACCAAATGCCCAAAAATAGGTGGTGAACGGCGAATTTGACCACAAAATCGCCATTTCGTCAACCCCAAAAGGGGGTTCGCGGTGGTCGAATATCACTGAGTCCGATAATGCGTGTTTTTTGCGTCAAATCATGGATTTCTTGAGGATGGAAACCTTGAATATTCAGGGATTTAGCAAACTTTTTATCGCCTCAAGCGTTTTGAAAGGGAGTGCCGATATGCATGGGCGGCATACAACAAAGGCTATTTATAGATGACATCAACAAACATTGACTACTGGACATGCATGGATTTGGCTCAAGCGCTTGAGCAAACGATGCGTAACGACCTCTGGGCAACGGCTGACCAGATTGCAGAAACAGCGCAAAGCATCGCTGACAAGCCGGAAGAACTTGTCGCAGCATTGCAACAGTATGAACTTCATACGTCAGCGCGAAATGCAGCAGCAAAGATTGAATCGCCATCGGTTACGACGATGAACACTGATACACATTTTTCAAAAGCAGGCTAATACGACCGTGCGTCGTCGTTGCCTGAACACCAGTTCAAGTATGCTCGCGTTACAACTGCATTTCCACCTGGTGTTGGGTAGTTACCAGTGAAGTACCAATCGCCAGTGTATTGCGGCATCGCTTCATTGAGTCCTTCGACATCTTGGTAGACAACATTAAGCCGGCCGTCCCACTCAAGCCCCTCTGGTCTGACGAGCATTGCAACTCGCTTGGAGATTTCCTCAAGTGTGAATTGTTCGTAAATTTCTTTTACGTGATTGACCATCTCAGTTGCAGGCTTGTCCATCTGCGATAAGCACTTTTCTTCAACTTCTTTAAAGATTGCTTCATTGCCACGCTCTCTTGTCAGTGCAACTGCAGCTTCAAATGCAATGAACTTGCCGAGTTGACTCATATCAATGCCATAACAGTCTGGGTACATGATTGGTGGTGCGGAACTCACAATGACAATTCGTTTCGGTTTGAGGTAGGACAAACTTGTGATGATGGACTCCCTAAGTGTTGTGCCCCTGACAATGGAGTCGTCAAGCACAACAAGCGAGTCTTCTTCGCTAACGAGCCCTCGTGTGATGTCATAAATGTGCGTCACTAAGTCGCGGCGTGCTGCGTCATGTGTGATGAAGGTACGCAATCGCTGATCCTTATGAGCGATGAGTTCTGCTTTAACGCGGACTTCATTGAGCCCTTTAAGATCATCTTTCGTAATTGTTCCATCTTGGATCTTATCCCAGAGTTGGTCAGCGACATTACCGCGCAGTGCGCCGCCGATGGCTTCAAGCAGCCCAAGGAATGCCGTTTCAGCAGTATTTGGAATGTAACTGAAGTACGCCCGCTCAATGTCTTCACCGAGCACTTGCAAAATGCGAGGAGCAAGATGTGCGCCAAGTCGCTTTCGTTGTTTATAAATCAGCGGGTCGTTACCTCTGCTGAAATAAATGCGTTCAAAGGAACACTGCCTGAGGGGAAGTGGATTCGTAAATTGTTTTTCGGTCATCGTGCCATCACGTTTGATGACGATGATGTGACCTGGCTCAACTTGTTTTACTTCTTCTGGATCGACATTAAAGACGTTTGCAAGTGCACCTCGTTCGGAAGCGCAGGCAATAACTTCGTCTGTGATAAGGATAAATGCTGGGCGAATACCTGCTGGGTCTCGGCAGATAAACGAATCGCCATTACCGAGTAGCGATCCAAAGACGTAGCCTCCATCCCAATATTGAGCTGCCCGTTTGAGCATTTTCGTTAAGTCAAGTTCTTTGGATACATGTTCAGCGAGTTCGCGTCCTTCTAGTGTTGTATTTTCCTGAATGAGTTTGTCTTGCTCGTCATTGAGGAAGTGGCAAATTTTCTCAAGGATGACTTGAGTGTCGTTGTCGCCAACAGGATCTAAACCAAACTCAACAAGATTTTTGAAGAGTTCAGTGGAGTTTGTCATATTGAAATTGCCAGCGAGGGCAATGTTTCGAGATGCAATGTTGCTCTTGCGAATGAAAGGATGGCAGTTTGCCATGCTGTTGCCAGAGTGTGTCCCGTAACGAAGATGCCCTAAGTACGCTTCACCTAAGAAGCGACACTTCTGCTTTGATTCAGTTTCGTTTTCTGGAGTAACAGGGTTGTCACTGAGCCGCTCAGTGTCTTCAGAAATTACATCAAAGACGCGTTCGATCGCGTTGTGTTTGTCAGACCGAACGCGAAGTAGGAAAGGTTCGCCTGCTGGCATGTCGAACTTAACCACGCCAAGACCGGCGCCATCTTGCCCGCGGTTGTACTGTTTTTGCATGAGCAGATACGTTTTACGAAGACCCCACGCCGCGTCCCCATACACCTCTTGGTAATGGTGTATTGGTTTTCGGAGTCTTACAAATGCAAGACCGCATTCATGGGTGAGTCGTTCACTCATCTGAAGTTGGGAATGATACCTTAGGGGGATGAATCAATGTTCAATTATTCCACAATGATGGTCCAATAGCGCTCGCCTCCTTGGCGGTACCACTTGACCGCTATGTCATAGGGCTCAAGTCCAACGGTATAGATTTTTGGGAGTGGATGACCTCGCTCAACAACAAACCGTGGCTCGGATGAGAACATGTCAGGTGGTATAAGATAGTTCTGGTCTACCAATGAATCGAATGTGTAAGGGTGGTAATTCAGCGTGATCTGTTTTCTAAACTGAATCGATTGAAGCATGGCTCTGAGTTCTTGAAGAGAACGAGGGAATTGCTCAAGGTCTGCGAGCGCGTGAGCGCCCGTTGCAAGATACGCGAGGCGAATAGCGGCAATAGCTGAACTCGTTTGCTGAAGACCTTCAATGTAATTTGCCCAAGCGCTTTCGAACAAGGCTAGGTCTGAAGTGCCGAATGCTTCTGTGAAGGCTTCATCTGGGTTTTTACCACGAGCAATCATGAGCAGGTATTGGTTGAATTTTCCAGAGTGCCTTCCATTTTCTCCGTGAATGAGAAAGTGCACCATCCCCCAAGATTGCCTGTACTGAAGGGCGGCGTCGCCATTTGCGAGGTTTTGGAGCCACTCTCGACCGTTCATTCTAAGGAGGTCTAAGAAGGGGATACATCGATTTAGTCGAATGTCTTGTCTTAACAAATCCGCATCACTTTTTGAAACTTGCCCAGGAATTAGTGCGCCGTTGATGTACGTAGATGATTCAAAGTATTCTGCGATGCCTTCATTAAGCCACTGCGGCATGCCGTGTTGAAATCTGGAATACGCAAACTGGTGGAAAGCTTCGTGCTTCGCCACACGTTCAAAATGATTCCAAGAATCTTCAACGGTGACAGCGGTCACTTGTGTTCCGTATGTTGTCGTGAAGAACATCCCCGCAGAATGCTCGGTGACATTACTATCACCTCGACGATGTGCTTGGAGGGTGTCGTTGTAAT